>CANOKG010000062.1 GCA_947566655.1 uncultured Muribaculaceae bacterium
GGCCTTGTAGGTGAAGACGGTGTTACCCATCATGGTGTCTATGATATGGCTTATCTTCGACCTATACCGGGTATGATAATAGCTTCACCACGCAATGCCCAACAGTTACGAGATCTATTGTATACATCGTTGATGACTGAACATGGCCCAGTTGCAATACGTTACCCACGAGGATTGGCCGATGCCGATGTGGTCATGGATTCAATGAACAAGATTAAACTTGCAGAAGGAGAGACTTTGACATCAGGTAATGGAGTGCAGGTGATATCTATAGGACCTATAGCTGAAAATGTAGCGCAAGCTGTTGAGCGAATAAGGCGAAAAGGACACGATGTGGCACACTATGATGCGATATTCCTGAAACCGCTTGACGAGGCTATGTTGAAGCGCATTGCTTCGATCAACGCTACTGTAATTACGGTGGAGGATGGAACTGTGGAAGGCGGTTTGGGTACCGCTGTAACCGATTGGCTAAGCGAACATGGATATGAAAGAAGAGTGGTAAAGATAGGTGTGCCTGACCGTTTTGTATATCATGGTTCGGTAAATGAGTTGTATAAATTATGTGGCATGGATGTTGATTCAATTGCTGCAATTATCGAGAGAGAGTCGATTAAACTTGGTTAATTTGATTACGGCCGTAGGATAGAATCAATGGATTAATACTTATTTTAGTATGAGGATAGTTATAGCCGGAGCCGGGGAGGTAGGATCACATCTTGCAAAGTTGCTGTCGCGCGAAGAGCAGGATATTGTTGTAGTAGATGATAATGCTAAGAAACTGGCTATGCTCGATGCCAACTATAATTTAATGACATGTGTGGGTAGTCCTGTATCGTTCCGAACATTATCAGATGCCGGAGTCGATGAAGCTGATCTTTTTATAGCTGTCACACCCTTTGAAGATTGTAATGTCACGGCATGTTCCATCGCTCATTATCTTGGTGCAAAACACACAGTTGCACGCATTGACAACTACGAGTTTATGAAGTCGGAGAATAAGGACTTTTTTAATGGGATAGGCGTTGATGATGTAATATATCCTGAGTTTTTGGCTGCTCAAGAAATCAAAACCGCTTTAAAACGAGGATGGGCCCGAAATTGGTTTGAGTTGAGTAATGGTGAGATTATATTAATAGGTGTCAAGGTTAGAGAGAATGCCCAGATTGTGGGAAAACAACTTAAAGACCTGACAATGTCTCAACATAATTACCATGTATCGGCTATAAAACGTCGGCGCGAAACTATAATACCCCGAGGTGACGATGTGATAATGTCCCATGATATAGTATATTTTACAACGACAGCGCGCCATGTGGAAGATATTCGGGCGATATGTAACAAAACAAGCTATAAAGTTAAGCGTCTTATGATTCTTGGTGGTAGCCGTATAGCCGTACGTCTTGTTCAGATGGCGCCATCTGATTGGAAAATAAAGATAATTGAAAATGATGCCGAACGTTGTCGACGTTTACCTGAGTTATGCCCGGATTGCGAAATAATAAATGGAGATGGACGCGATTGTGATTTTCTCATAGATGAAGGAATTTCGGAAACTGATGCGTTCATAGCATTAACCGATAGCTCTGAAACGAATATTCTGTCATGTCTTACCGCAAAAGAATATGGTGTCAATAAAACGATTGCCGAAGTAGAGAATATCCAGCTTATATATCAAGCCGAGGGTCTGAACATTGGAACGATAATTAACAAAAAGTTGTTGGCATCAAGCAAGATTTTTCAAGTATTATTGGATTCTGATACCGAAACTTCCAAGTTTATGTCGTTGGCCGATGCTGAAGTAGCTGAACTTGAGGTTAAAGCCGGTTCAAAGATAACCCGCCACCCCGTTCGCAATCTTGACCTATCGAGAGATGTAACTTTAGGTGGACTTGTAAGAGACGGTAAAGGAATGTTGGTGACAGGTAATACTGTTTTCCAACCCGGGGATCGGGTAGTTATCTTCTGTTTGTCGGGATTGATTCATAAAATAGAGAAACTATTTAATTAATTATGTTAAAGCGAAGTAGTTTCCGAACCATAAATTACCGTAGTGTAGCTCGTTTGCTGGCAATCCTGATGCTGTTTGAGGCCGGTTTTATGGCTATTCCTATGGCTGTAAGTTTGTGTTATGGTGAGAGCGATTACTATGCTTTTGCAGTAGCTATTTTGATAACTTTGCTGTCGTCTTGGGCTTTATTAAGTGGTATAAGGTCGGGCCGACGTGATCTTGGCAAGCGCGAAGGGTATATGCTTACAGCCCTTGTGTGGGTGGTATTCTCTATATTTGGTATGATACCGTTTATGGTATCGGATTTATCGCTTGGTTTGACCGATGCCTATTGTGAAACTATGTCGGGTTTTACCACTACCGGTTGTTCGGTACTGAGCGATGTAGAATCTCTGTCCCATGGAATACATCTGTGGCGCTGTCTGATGCAATGGATAGGTGGACTCGGAATTATGATTTTTACCTTAGCTGTGTTTCCTATGTTGAATTCTTCGGGTGGCATGCAGATGATGAACGCTGAGCTACCCGGTGTCACTAAAGAAAAACTTAGTCCTCGTGTAAGTCAAACAGCAAAGCGGCTGTGGTTCATATATCTGTTGCTTACTGTAGTGTTGGCTGTATTGTTATATCTTGGCCCTATGAATTGTTTCGAGAGTATATGTCATGCTCTCAGTACAATGTCGACAGGCGGTTTTTCGACGCGAAATGATTCGATTGGTGCTTGGGACTCATGGTACGTAAGGCTGGTGGTGTTATTATTCATGTTTATAGGTGGAGTAAATTTTGCTCTGATATATCGGGCATCGATCGGTAAATTCAAGGCTTCGTGGAATGACGAGACATTTAGATTATACGTAAAAGTGATAATAGTGGTTACAATATTACTTATTATCGGGTATATAGTGAATTGTTGTCCGAAGTGGAGTATGGCTGTTATTGTAGATCCATTATTTCAGGTAGTATCTACTGTAACCAGTACAGGATTTTCGGTTACCGATTACATGTCGTGGGGTAATTTTGTATTTCCTATTTTGCTATTGCTTATGTTTATAGGTGCATCGGCAGGCAGTACAAGTGGCGGTTGCAAACTTGATCGTATAGTATTTTTGTTTAAGAATTGTAGAAACGAGATTTCAAAATGTGTTCATCCAAACAGAGTGTACTCAGTCTCGATCAACAATAGAGTGCAGTCTCCCGAACTGGTTTCCAAGGTAATGGCATTCTTATGGCTTTACATGGGCCTGATTGTGGCCGGTGGAATGTTCTTGGTGTTGTTGGGGATGCCTATCAGTGATTCGTTATTTGCCTCATTGTCGTGTGTGGGAAATACCGGACTTGGAGCAGGTGTAACGGCCGAATCGTTTGCAGAGGTTCCCTCATTAGGCAAATGGGTGCTTTCGTTCCTGATGCTTGTGGGGCGACTCGAGATATTTACTGTCTTGGTTATGTTGACCCGAGGGTTTTGGCGTAAATAGTACTCAATTATTTGCGTTAGATATACTGCAGTATATCTAACGCAAATTTTTAACCCCCGATCTTATAAAGACTGGTCGTTAAGAACTTGTGATAGATATACTGCTGTTGGAGAATTCCCTTTTGCCACCTCTTCAGGTGTACCGGCAGCTACGATTGTACCTCCATTTTTACCACCTCCAGGTCCCATGTCAATAAGATAGTCGGCCGATTTAAGGACGTCAAGGTTATGTTCTATTACGAGTACAGTATTACCTTTGGACACGAGTTTATTCAACACTCCCATTAGAGTTTTGATGTCTTCGAAGTGTAGTCCGGTAGTTGGTTCGTCGAGAATAAAAAGCGTTTTGCCAGTATCTTTTTTCGCAAGTTCTGTAGCTAATTTAACACGCTGATTTTCGCCTCCCGATAAGGTTGATGATGGTTGGCCAAGTTTGATGTAACCGAGACCAATTTCTTGCAGAACCTTTATCTTTTTGATAATAGATGGTTGGTTGGCGAAAAATTCTACGGCTTGGTTTATTGTCATATCCAAAACATCGGCTATAGATTTGCCTTTGAATCTTACTTCGAGGGTCTCACGGTTGTAACGTTTACCACCACATGTTTCACATGGTACTAAGACATCGGGGAGAAAATTCATAGCAATTGTGCGGTATCCATTGCCTGTGCAAGTGTCACAACGTCCGCCTGAAACATTGAATGAGAAGCGCCCTGGTTTGTATCCGCGAATTTTAGCTTCGGGAAGTGAAACAAAAAGGTTGCGGATATCTGAGAAAACACCGGTATAAGTAGCCGGGTTTGATCTTGGTGTACGTCCCAATGGAGATTGGTCAACTGTAACTACTTTATCAATATTCTCTATGCCTTCAATAGACTTGTAGGGTAGTGGCTCTTGCAATGAGCGGTAGAATTTGGCCGACAATATAGGTTGTAGAGTACCATTTATGAGGGATGATTTGCCTGAACCCGATACACCAGCAACGCAAGTCAGCGTACCAAGTGGTAAAGAGAAGTTTACATTCTTCAGATTATGACCTGTGCAGCCTTTTATTGATAGAATAAGTCCATTTCCTGAGCGTCTGATTTTTGGCGTTTCAATGCTACAAGTATTATTGAGGTATTTTGCTGTTAGAGTATTGGTCTTTAGCATTTGCTTGGGCGTGCCTTGGAATACTACTTCTCCACCGTGCCGTCCTGCACCGGGGCCTATATCAACTATGTAATCGGCCTCTTGCATCATTTCCTGATCGTGTTCAACTACAATAACTGTATTTGATGCATCCCTTAGTGATTTAAGAGAATTTATTAATCGAGTATTGTCACGTTGATGTAGTCCAATGCTTGGTTCATCCAGTATGTATAAAACGTTTACCAGTTCTGATCCAATTTGAGTCGCTAATCTTATACGTTGGCTCTCTCCGCCCGATAATGTTGCGGTGGCGCGGGAGAGTGAAAGATATTCAAGCCCTACGTTGATAAGAAAGTGTAATCGTGATTTTATCTCTTTCAAAATTTCATGGGCTATTATGGCTTGTTGAGACGATAGTTTGGGCTCGAGATCTTTAGTCCATTCATAAAGATCGGTTATGTCCATTTGACAAAGCTGAGCAATATTTAAACCGTTGATAAAGAAGTGTAGTGCTTCTTTATTAAGTCTGAACCCATTGCATTCAGGGCAGGTTATGCGAGAGAAGAATTGACCACTCCATTTCTGAGATGAAGAGTCGGCGTCTTCGCTTTGCTGAAGTTCGATATATTTAATTATACCCTCATAGCTTGCAAAATAGTTGGCTGTGCTCATTGTCTCTGTTTTGATATTGAGACGTTCGTTTGTGCCATTTAAAATATCGTTGATGGCCTCTTCGGGCAGCTCTTTGATTGGAGATTTGATATTTGAATCATACTTCTCGCATATAGCTGCAATTTGCCACCACAGCATTGTATTTTTATATTTGCCAAGAGGTACAATGCCACCATCGGCAATAGATATAGAATCGTTTGGAATAAGTTTGGCGCGATCTATTACGTTTACTGTACCAAGTCCCTTACAGCAAGGACAAGCTCCTTGGGGTGAATTGAATGAGAAATTATGTGGTGCCGGTTCTCGATATGATAAACCGCTTTCTGGATCCATGAGAGCCATACTGTAATGGCTGATTTCGTCATTATCGGCGTCAAGGATTGAAATTTGTTTATCACCCTGGGTCAAGGCCGTATCAAGAGATGTTGATAAGCGTTCAAGGTCTTTATTAGAGACTTTAAGTTTGTCAACTACTAGGTCTATTGCATGATTTTTGTATCGATCAAGTTTGAGTCCGGGCGTAATTTCGCGAATCTCGCCATCAATACGTGCACTTAAAAACCCTTTTTTGGTAAGGTTTTCAAATAACTCTTTGTAGTGACCTTTACGATTTTTTACAATAGGTGCGAGAATATAGATGCGTTTGTTTAGATACTTTTCGAGAAGAAGTTCAAGTATTTTTTCTCGAGAGTATTTGACCATTTCTTTTCCTGTTATATAACTGCGGGCGGTTGCTACGCGAGAGTATAGTAATCGAAGGAAGTCATATATCTCAGTGGTGGTGCCAATGGTGCTTCGAGGATTGCGGTTGACCGTTTTTTGTTCGATGGCTATGACAGGACTTAATCCTGTAATTTGATCTACATCGGGATGCTCGAGTGCACCGAGCATGCCTCGGGCATAGGCCGAGAATGTCTCAATATACCGGCGTTGACCTTCGGCATATATAGTATCGAATGCAAGCGATGATTTTCCTGATCCAGAAAGACCTGTGATAACCGATAACTTTCCCAAAGGGATTGATACGTCTATATTCTTAAGATTATGAACTCGTGCACCAGTAACGGTAAGGGTAGGTATGGTTGCTGATTTTTTATTTTTAGGCATTGTTTCCAACGTTCAGTAATTTTCTGTTAAAGTACGGTGCTTATTTTGTCACCCAATTTGTATTATATACTTTAACATCTTGGGTTGATCGATAAAGGGACTTGTCTTTAGGAATTTTCACCTTGTAGGTTTTCCCTGTTTTGTTAGGTAGCGTTTTCGCTCTTATCCAGGGATTGGCTTCACGAAGAATAGCATAGTTGATTCCGTGATTTTTAGCCCAAGTAGGCCAATCGTGAATTTCTGAATTTACTTCGATTGTGTCATATTCTATCGGTTGATAAAGTTGTGACGGTTTAATTATGAAACCATAATGTTGAGGACTTTCCATTATAAGTTTTGTGGCCAGAATACGAAACATATACCGCGATGTCTCATCTACAAGATATAGGTCAAACGCTGTGTCGGCATTTTGAGTATTAAGTTGGCTTGTAATGCGATTGGAGCCTCCATTGTAGGCTGCCGCAGCGCTTTCCCAGTTTCCATATTCTGCATAGGCTTTTTTTAGATATTTGCAAGCAGCTTCGGTCTCTTTTTCAATATTGTAACGTTCATCGACCCAGTCGTTCACTTCGAGGCCATATTGTTTGGCCGTTGCCGGCATGAATTGCCAAATCCCCGCTGCTTTGGCCGGGGAGTAGGCTCTCGGGTTAAGTGTGCTTTCGATGCATGCCAGATATATCAGGTCGTATGGAATTCCATTGTCTTTTAAAATGGGTGCAATGATTGGGAAGAGTTTGTTTGCACGCTTTATAAGGAGTAAAGTATTACCGTGGGTATATAAGATAGATGTTAGTTCGCGATAGAGACGTTCATACATGTCGATTCGATCCAAATCAATTACTTGATCGGCAAATTTTATTGAAGCAGGGATTTCGGGATTGATTATTGTTAGAGGACTGTTTGTTGAGGGGGATTGTTCAATATCGGTTGAGGTTGTAGTAGAAGGAAGAGAGTTACCGGCACAACAAGAAAGTCCAATTGCAAGAAATATTGTAAGTGTTGAAATATTGTTTAAGTAGCTCATATGTTGGTTATGTTATTCGTAAGATGTATTTCTGTTTGAGCCTTTTTTGTGGTTTATAATGTTGATGTCACCCGACAATGAGTAGTTTTTGCCATCGGCACCGTGGGCTTTTATTACGTAGTAATATACTCCTGCGGGCACTAACTTTCCATTATGTTTACCGTCCCAGCCTTGTGATGGATCGGTAGTGGAAAAAAGTTTAATGCCCCAATGATTAAAAATGTGACATTCAAATTGAGTGATTGATTTATAGCTTACTTTCCATATGTCGTTTGTCCCTTCTGAAGATCCAGGTGAGAAAGCATTAGGACAATCTATCTTGGATTCGCCTATGGAAACCTGGTAGGTGTCACTGGTCCAATCACAATCGGCGTTGGCATTTGCAGCAATAAACCTTACATAAAATGTTCCGAAATCGTTGAATGTGTATTCTACTTCATTCTGGTTATATCGAAGGTCTATGATGTCGAAATCAGCCGACTGTGAGATTTGCCATTCCCTATATGCAACGGCATCAGATGTGACAGCTGAGAAAGTTATATCCACCGGTGCTGAACCTCCTAATTCACCATTGTTAACTGTTATCTCGTTGTCATTGTCTCGGGCTGCCATTGTAGCTGTGGTGTGTGCATCAATAGCTTTGGCTTCGTAGGTTGGTGTTATAATAGTTATGGGCTTTCCCCATTTTTCCAGGAAACGGTCTCCTGTAATTGTAAAATCGGTATTACATAATGGTGCCGGAACGCGAATTGATGTACCGGAAATGGATGAAATTTCTTGAGTTTGATAAATTTGATTAAAATTCAAGGAATTATCATCCCATATTAGTGTATTGTAGGAAATGGAGATGTTTCGTGACAGCTCTCGGGGTATTCCGGTTACTGTATAATATGTTATTGGCATCGCTTCACCAAGAATTGACATATATGTCATATCACAATCGCTGTCTTCGGCATTGAGAGTGACATTGCTTAATGTCAATTGATGATTATTGTAGTTGGTGATCCAAAAGCAATGTTGCCGGCTATTGTCGGTAATAATAAAGCCAATATCATCGATGTTTAATTTTACAGTGCATTTGGCTCCTTCTCTGGTAAATTGCAGCGGTTGGCAGTATCCGCCTCCTAATTTACTATAGCTGTCCCATTGAACTATCGCGTTTTCTGATGAAGCTTGGTAGCTGATTGTTGCTCCGTCCTCATACTCTATTACATAGAGCATTTCAAGCCCGGTATTTGATTCGGGCTTTAATGAGATAGGATTACTGGTCAGCCCGTCAAAAGTAAGCTGGGCTGAGGATGACAGTGAAAACAAACAGCATATGAGTATAGAGTAAAATGTTTTCATTTTGGTGTATTGGAAAATTTTACAAAATTAATAATTAAACGAGTTTCTACCTAATAGAACCGGTTTAATAAGTTTAAAACTTGTTGGAAAAAATGTATTGAAATATATGAAGTCTTTCAAGTGATAGATATAGATCTTTTTGGCTGTTCAATTTGTTGTAATATTTGGTAAAAATTGGACTAATATTGTTTAATATACATATTATTGTGTATTTTTGCAACTTAATTTTGACTATGAAACATTCATCACTACAAAAGATGTCATTGTTATCACTCGTGTTGTTATCAATGGCTTTTAATATAAAAGCTCGGTCAATAGAAGCGGGCGGGTCTGTATTGTCTGATACGGTTAAGGTGGATTCTGTATCACTAAAGCGTCCCGGTTTTTTCACTCGATTGATAAGGTATTTTGATGATACAAATAAGGAACATAAGGATAAAGCTTTTGATGTAAGTTTTATAGGTGGGCCTCATTACTCCAATGAGAAAAAGTTTGGTATAGGCTTATTGGCTGCGGGCGTTTATTCAACCGACCGGACTGATGTGTTGACTCCGCTGAGTAATGTGTCGGTCTATGCTGATGTTTCCACGAGTGGCTTTTATTCGGTAGGTATAAGAGGAACATCGCGATTTAAGCGGGATAAGTATAGACTTAATTTTAAAGCCTATTTCCAATCTATGCCCGATAAATTTTGGGGAATAGGATATGAAAATGGATCGAATGATGGTAATGAAGCCGATTATAAACGACTGATGGCTGAAGCTAAAATAGATGCACAAATCAGAGTGCTGCCTAATTTTTATATTGGTCCGTTGGTTGAATTTTCGTATGTAAAAGGTACATGTGATGATTTGGATCTTCTCTACTTGTGGCAAGGTGAGGATATGCGTACATTCAGTTATGCAATTGGCGGATTGCTGAGTTATGATTCACGTGATAATTTGACGGCACCACGTAGAGGTGTGTGCTTGACGTTGGCTCAGCGGCATTATGGTAAATGGATGGGAAATAGTTACCCATTCTCATCGACTGAACTTACAGCGAGCTGGTATACTCCTGCATGGAAGGATTGTACTTTGGCCTTGCAGTATCATTCATTGCTCACCTATGGCGATACTCCATGGGGATTATTAGCTTATATGGGAGGAAGTTATAATATGAGAGGGTACTTCGAAGGTCGTTACAGAAACAAAGGAGAAATGGATTTGGTGGCTGAGTTGAGGCAAAGAATTTATCGTCGGGTAGGAATTGTTGTGTGGGGAGGTGCAGGCTCGGTATTTCCTCGTTTAAGTGAAATGAATTTTAAAGAATTATTACCAAACTATGGTGTTGGTTTCAGATGGGAGTTTAAGAAAAATGTTAATGTAAGGTTTGATTTGGGATTTGGCAAGGGTGAAAGAGGGTTTGTATTTAATATTAATGAGGCTTTTTAGGTTTGATTATGTTTGATGCCATATTGAAAAAGCCGGCATGCACATTACTCGCATGCTATTATATAATAGTTCTTTTGGTCCCGAATGTGGCACTATGTGTGACTGAGTCGATGGGTGCTGCATCGGCAGTGGTTAATATGCTTGTCCCGGCTGGCTTGTATATTTTGCTGTTGTCGTTGTTTCATCGCACGGGCTGGGCTGTACTATGTATGTTGCCATTCTCTATATTGGCTGCTTTTCAAATAGTGTTGTTATTTCTGTATGGAGGATCAATTATAGCCGTAGACATGTTTTTGAATGTTGTGACAACAAATATGTCGGAAGTAACAGAGCTGTTAGCTAATCTAGGAACTGCAATTGCTGTTGTTGTCTTGTTGTATTTGCCGCCTATAGTGTGGGCAATAGTTTCTTTGGTAAGAGGGAAAGTCTTGCGGAAAGAAATTGCAAAGGTAATGAGATATGCAGGCGTGGTAATTCTTGTCACGGGATTGTTGACTGGTTGTGTATGGGCTCATGCTGACAATTCGTATAACATGCATCGCGAGGTTTTTCCAATAAATGTCTTGCATAACATTGTTATAGCTATTGACCGAACAACCGATGTAAAGAATTATAGTAGAACATCAGAACTGTTTAAATACAGCGGAAGATCGTGAGGTTTATGTTATGGTTATTGGCGAGACTTCACGTGCTGTTAATTGGCAATTGTGTGGTTATTCGCGTCCAACAAACAAATGTTTATCCAGTCGTGAGGGAGTTGTGTTTAATAGAAAAGCTTTCAGCGAATCTAATACGACTCATAAGAGTGTTCCAATGTTGATGTCGGGTGTTACAGCAAGTGATTTTGACTCAATAGGACGAGTTAAAAGTGTTATTACGGCTTTTAGAGAAGCTGGTTATCGTACTATGTTTGTTTCTAATCAAGCTCCTAATCACTCGTATACCCAGTTTTTTGGAGAAGAGGCTGATAGGGTGGTTTATGTGCCTGATTCGTTGGGGCATCACCCTTATGATGATGAAATGTTGGTGGAGGTAGAAAGAGCATTGGCCGATACGTTGTATAACAAGCATTTCATAGTATTGCATAGCTATGGTTCTCATTTTAAATATATGGAACGATATCCTTCGGGCTATGGAAGTTTTAAGCCCGATGAGTGTAGTGAGGTGACTGAAGAATCTCGTCAAGTACTTATTAATGCTTATGATAATACTATAGAATATACCGATATGTGGCTCGATAGGTTGATGGGTATGATTGAGGCAACTGGCTGGAAGGGTGCTGTCGTTTATTCATCGGATCATGGAGAGGATATTTTGGATGATTCTCGAAAACGTTTTCTTCATGCATCGCCAACACCAACCTATTATCAGTTGCACGTAGCTATGTTGACTTGGTTATCTTCAAGTTATATCGATGAGTACCCTGATAAGTATAAACA
>CANOKG010000063.1 GCA_947566655.1 uncultured Muribaculaceae bacterium
AGGCTGTTGGAGCGGTCTGCACATTGACAACTTGACGGTGTCGGGTGATATAACCGGTGAGATGACTTATAACATAAAGGCAAATCAATGGACTTTGCCGGTAAATCTCATCTCAGCCTCAACTGTCTCAATCAGTATAACGGGCCAGGGTAGTCTGTATAACAAAGAGACTACTGATATGGGGCCGGCCGTTCAACAGAATGTTGCATTTGGAGGAGACTCCGGGAATCTTACATTTGGCGAAAACGGCTCTGTAATTTCTGTTGATTTACCGGCCGGAGAGACAACACTGGTGCTTGACCTCTCTAACCCATTGGAATTTACTGTTGGAGCAGGTGAAGCAGCTCCTGAACCGGAAACAGAACCAAGATTGTACTTCTCGGGAGTAGTCAACTGGGATGGTTTTGACGATTATCTCTCTCTTTACGATGAATCAAATCTGTGTTACGGAGGTGCACATTGGGTTAATTCAGAATGGGGTTATCGCGCATATCCTCAGACCGATTGGGCTACTGCATACAAGGGTGCTACTGATGCCACGGGATTGTCGGGAAGTCTGGTACTTGCAGAATCGGCAAATGACGGAAATATTCCAGCCCCTGAAAGTGGTCTGTATGTAATGGATTTCAATATGAAGAGTCTCACATATACATTGACAAAGATTGATAACGTAACATTCACCGGCTTAAATGATGATTGGTCGGAACATCCGATGCAGCAATCGGCTGATAACCCGGAGGTGTTTACAGCAGAGTTCGTTAAGGAGAAGGAAACCCCTTGGGGCGTCAAAGTCTTGATCAATAATGATTGGAGTCTTTTCTTTGGAGGTGGTAACGGTAATTTGCTTCTTGGACATTCAGATGCAACTACCGGTTTTGACGGAGACAACGCTCTAACGGTTGGCGAGACATATATCCTCACAGTTGATCTGGGCAAACAAACGTATTCATATTCTCTAAAATAATCACTATAAATGAAGATGACAACAATCATATCCGCATTTGCATTAGCCACAGCATTAGTTTGTGGATCATGCACTGAGGACAGTCCTGTTACCAATCCTCGACAGGACGATACAAAAATAGAAAAGGAAATCGGGTTCGCACGCGGTGCCGATGTAAGTTGGCTTACACAAATGGAGTCTGAAGGCCGCAAGTTTTATACTCCGGGTGAAGATCGCCAGGAAATGGAATGCATGAAACTCCTTCGCGATTACTGTGGAGTTAACTCAATTCGCCTTCGTGTGTGGGTGAACCCAAGTGATGGGTGGAACAATATCGACGATGTTGTTCTGAAGGCGCGCCGTGCTGAATCTCTCGGACTGCGAACGATGATTGACTTCCATTTCTCCGATACATGGGCCGATCCAGGTCATCAGGAAATGCCTGAAGCATGGAAAAAACTGTCGTTTGATGATCTTAAGAATGCGGTTGCCCAACACGTTTCAGAAGTTTTGACTGCCCTGAAAAATGTGAATGTCACTCCTGAATGGGTGCAAATTGGGAATGAAACCACACCCGGCATGATGCTTCCTGTCGGCTCGATTGAGGATAATCAGGCTCAGTACACAGCTCTTAATAATTCGGGATATGATGCTGTTAAGGCGATATTACCCGAAGCAAAAGTCATCGTGCATCTTGACGGTGGAAATAATCAGTGGGCTTATGATCGCATGTTTGACGCATTGGAAGCAAATGGTGGAAAATATGACATGATCGGCATGTCGTTATATCCTTATTGGGCCGAGCAACAAGGTGAGACAGGAGGTTGGGTTAAAGTTTCTGATGATTGCATAGCCAATATAAGCCACCTTAAGCAGAAATATAATAAGCCGGTTATGATATGTGAAATAGGTATGCCTTATGATCAGCCCGAGCTGTGCAAACAACTTATCGCTAAAATGATGGATACCGATATAGAAGGAATATTCTATTGGGAACCACAAGCGCCAAATGGTTACAATGATGGTTATAACCTCGGCTGTTTTGATAATGATGCACCTACAGTGGCTCTTGATCCTTTTACATCTAAATGAAATATATGAAGGGATATAGATTTATTATTGTAATGGCTCTTTCGGGAGCCATTACTTTAGTGGCAAATGCCCAGCGGTCAATCAAAACACTCAACGATGACTGGCAATTTTCAAAGGGAGAACTGTCTGATGTCAAATCATGGCAAAATGTAAGAGTACCTCATGACTGGGCAATTTACGGGCCTTTTGATCGGGCCAACGACCTACAGGAAGTGGCTATTGAACAAAATGGAGAGAAGGAGAAAACATGGAAGACGGGACGCACCGGTGGTTTACCTTTTATTGGTAAAGGAGTCTATCGACGTATGCTTGAAATACCAGACACAGCAGGGCGCTCATTCTCTTTGCTTTTCGATGGGGCAATGAGCAATGCTCACGTTAAAGTCAACGGAAAGGAGGTCGGTTTCTGGCCATACGGGTATAACTCTTTTGAGGTAAAGCTTGAAAATAACGACCTGCGCCCCGGTGAAAATGAACTGATTGTTGAACTTGAAAACTACGAAAAGGCATCGCGTTGGTATCCTGGCGCCGGGCTGTATCGTAATGTGCATTTGATTGAAACAGAAAAGGTTCATATCCCTGTTTGGGGTACATATATAACAACTCCCGTTGTCAATTCAGATGCTGCGTCAGTCAACCTCAGAATAAATGTTGATGGAGCGAAACAGTTTGAACAGTGGCCATATGCCGAGAGAATCAAGGTTAAAACAGTCATAATTAGTCCACAAGGCAAAGAGATTGCTTCTTCAGAAGGTGATTATGTGGCCCGTGGTCAGGAATTTTTTCAAAATTTCATAGTATACAAACCAGAGCTATGGTCGCCCGAATCACCTTCGCTTTACACCGCCACGACCACTCTATCGCTTGGCAAGGAAGTTGTTGATAAATATGACACCCGGTTTGGTATACGCAAACTTGAGTACATACCTGAAAAGGGATTCTTTCTTAATGGTAAGCCGACAAAGTTCAAAGGAGTATGCAACCATCATGACCTCGGTCCGCTCGGTGCCGCAGTGAATCGCTCGGCATTACGTCATCAAATAGAATTACTTAAGGGTATGGGAGCTAATGCAATCAGAACATCACACAACATGCCGGCTCCCGAACTTGTCGAACTTTGTGATGAGATGGGGATGATGCTTATGGTGGAACCTTTTGATGACTGGGGATTCAGTCCGAAGTCTCCAAATGGATATGGTTCGGTTTTCAGTGATTGGGCTGCACGAGATATAGCCAATATGGTAAAGCATTACCGGAACAATCCTTCAGTCGTTATGTGGTCAATAGGTAATGAGGTGCCATCACAATGGGGGCCGACAGGTATGGAGGAACTGCAAATGCTTCAGAATCTTGTCCACTCGCTGGATCCTACACGACCGGTAACTTGTGGTATGGATCAGATCGGTTCGGTGCTTGACAATGGTTTTGCCTCTGCGCTTGACATTCCCGGCTTCAATTATAAGCCACAATATTATCAGATGGCCTATGACAGGTTGCCCCATAAGCTTGTGTTGGGATCAGAGACTGCTTCTTTGGTATCCTCTCGCGGTCAATACAAGTTCCCGGCAGAGCCTAAAGCCGATGCCTTGTATGATGATCACCAGTCATCATCCTACGGCACAGAGTATTGCAGTTGGAGTAATATTCCGGATCTTGACTTTGCGGCTGATGATGATTTTCCTTGGATGATAGGTCAATTTGTATGGACCGGATTTGATTATCTTGGTGAACCATCTCCGTATGATACTGATGCATGGCCCAATCATTCAAGCATGTTCGGTATATTCGATTTAGCAAGCCTTCCTAAAGACATATATTATCTTTACCGCTCACAGTGGCGCAAAGACAGTCCTACGCTACATGTACTTCCTCATTGGAACTGGAAAGGACGTGAGGGTAAGGTGACTCCGGTTATGGTTTACACATCATATCCTGAAGCTGAGTTGTTTATCAATGGAAAATCGCAAGGGCGACGCAGAAAAGATGCATCAATAGAGGCAAGCCAAATACGCAACGGATGGAGAGAGTATAACGATTATACTCCTCAACATCGTGCCGAGGATGCTTCCAATCTTATGAAACGATACAGGCTCACGTGGGATGAGACAGTGTATGAACCCGGAGAAGTTAAAGTGGTTGCGTATGATGACGAAGGTGATGCAGTGGCAGAGGAGGTTATTCGCACGGCCGGCAAATCTCACCATATAGTTCTAACTGCCAATCGTACAGAACTGGAGGCTAATGGTGATGACCTTGTATATATCACAGTGCAAATAGCCGATAAAGATGGAAACGTAGTGCCAACAGAATCCCGGTTGGTAAAATTCGAAGTTGAAGGAGCCGGAACTTTTGAGGCTACAGCCAATGGCGATCCTACGTGTTTGATGCCATTTCAAAATCCTGAAATGAAACTGTTTGGTGGAGCTGCTACAGCTATTGTTCGCTCCGGCGAAAAAAAAGGTAAAGTGACATTAAAGGTTTCTGCAAAAGGTTTAAAAGATGGAATGATTACTATTCAGGTTAAATAATAACATAGAAGTTGTCTTGACTTATTTTAAACATACAAAATAAGTCAAGACAACTTCTATGTTTCGTATTAAGATTGAGAGTTAAATTAAAACATACTATAAATGGGAGTAAAACGTTATAAAAGATGACCTGGAAAGGATAATCAAGCTCTTGGTACATGGGAAATGAATAACATTCAATAATTTAGGAGGAAAAGAGACTGTGGTAACTATTTATAAGTCGAAGATTGATTGGTGGATTCCGGCAATAGTGGCATTTACAGTATCGGTAGCTTTTGTCGGTCCTATTATTGACGGTGAGATCTTTATTGTTGGAATTATAGTTGGTGCGTTGCTTGGTATACTTGAAATTATCATGTTTGCAAGTGTAAAGTATCAGATTTGTGATGGAAAACTGGGCATTCGTAATTCCTTCTACAGGTGGGAGTGGTTCCCGATTGACAAGATTTCTGAAGTGAAGAAAACGAGCGGAATATTATCGGCCCCGGCATTATCGACGAAGCGGGTATCTATTAAATTTACAGAAAAGAAGATTCTAAAAAGTTTCATGCCGCTCGAGATTTCTCCCAAAGATCGAGACAGGTTCATTGCCCAACTAAAAGTGGTAAATCCTAATATTATAATTAAGTAATGATTGATGCAAAGGAGATTGAGATGACATTGTTGAGCATGGCCGATGAGCGTCAGGCGCAGCAGATGTTGCGTTTTTTTAAAACCGGAGCGGGAGAATATGGCGAGGGTGATAAATTCCTGGGGCTTAGAAATCCTCAGGTGCGTATGGTTGTCAAAGAAGCCTGGAAAGCGACCGGGATATCGGAAGCAGAGAAATTGGTAAAGTCTCCGCTTCACGAAGTGAGGCTCTGCGGGCTGCTGATTTTGCTCGAACAATATCTCAAAGCAATGAATGTCAAGGATTGGGTGATGACTCAGAAGATTTTTGACACCTATATCTCACTTCATCCATTCATCAATAATTGGGATCTGGTTGATTTATCGGCAATAAAGATTGTCGGTAATCATGAGGTTCTTAACCCTGGCATTGAACTTATGGATGACTGGATAAATCCCGAAGGGCACACATTGTGGCAACAACGCATTGCAATGGTGAGTACATGGATGCTAATTCGTAACCGACGTGCCGATGTGTGTTTCCGGAGAGCTGAGAAATTATTATCAAGCCCCCACGACTTGTTGCATAAAGCTGCCGGTTGGATGCTTCGTGAGGCCTGGAAGAAAGGCTATAAAGAGGAGTTGCGGGATTTTCTTTTCAGGAATGTGTCATCAATGCCTGCCATAATGTTGAGTTATGCTTGTGAGAAAATGCCGATTGACGAACGTCACAGATGGCAACAAAAACGTAAAATTCAAACATACTCTTAATACGAGTTAAATTCAAACATACTCTTATGGATATTGAGGAAATACGCAATTACTGCCTGTCTAAACCGTATGTCACAGAGGATATGCCGTTCGGTCCCGAATATGTCGTTTTTCGCATTGGCGGCAAGATATTCTGTTGTCTTGCCCTTGTGCTGGGCAATGTAGTTCAGTTGAAATGGAATCCTGATGAATTTGATGAAGTTATCGACATGTATTCATATGTGCGTCAGGCTTGGCACTGGCATAAACGCCATATGATCCAGTTTGATCTTGACGGGACTCCGGTTTCCGAGACAGTAGCCAAAGAATTGATTGATCGTGCATATACACACGTGAGAGGCAATTTGCCAAAGAAAATTCAAAAAGAGTTTGAAAGCTGAAACGCTTTGCGCGGCGTGCCATCCTCAACATGGATGATGCCACAATAGGTAAATCCCCGCTTAGCTATCCATCCGAGCATTGGAGCATTGTCGGCATGTGTGTCGATGCGTATGTTCACACCACTCTTCTTGCAAAAGTCAAGTGCAATGTCGGCTACTCCTGTCGCTCCTGGGGCAGAAGCTATACGGTGGATTGTACCGTAAGTCTTGTTGTCGGGCCATTCTCCATCAATGTTCGAGTAATTTGGTTCATCGCCTACGATGAATGTAAATATTCCTAATATTTTATTGTCTGATTTTATCAGATAGCTGTTGCTTCCTTCGATATCCTTAATAACAATCTCTGTTGAAGGATAGCCGTTAATCCACTGTGATTTGTTACCGAATTCACGCATGCGTTGCTTGGCAAAATGAAAAATATCCATTATAGTATCCAGATCAGACGCCCTGGTATGATGAATTGTGATCATTTTATTAGTGCAGATTTGTATGTTTTTAGAGTATGTTTGAATTTAACTCTCAATCTTAATACGAATTAAAAGTAAATAGCCTCTTACAGTTTATCTCCAAAACTTGTAAATGCCGAGCGTTCCTGTTGTGGTATTTCCTCTCTCTCTCTTTGTGAAGCTATTGCTTTTATCAGGAAGGCCGTGTTGCGGCCAAGGTTGCGCATGGTCTGAAGTCCTTCAAGGTCTTTCTCTACATCAGTTGATACAAATCCATGAACTTCATTCCAGTATGTGCTTGAAACTATGGGCATAGAGCAGATGGTAAAATACTTGTTTATTTCATCGAATGCAGAAGTTGATCCTCCGCGGCGAGAAGAAACAACTGCAGCTCCAACTTTCATAGTTTTATTGAAAACCCCCGAAGTGCTGTAGAACAGGCGGTCGAGGAAAGCCAGAAGTTGTCCATTGCTTCCGGCATAATAGGTCGGAGTACCGATTATCAAACCATCGGCTTCGGCAAATTTTGAAGACGTTTCATTAACAAGGTCATTGAACACACATTGTCCATGTTCGCGGCAATAGTTGCAGGCTATGCAGCCGCGTATATCTTTGTTGCCTACATTTATACGCTCTACCTCTATACCACATTCCAACAAGGTCTTTTCCACCTCTTGCAAGGCCCTGTCTGTACATCCGTGAAGATGGGGGCTGCCATTGATTGTAAGTACTTTCATAATTCGGTTATATATGTTTTGTCATGATTATAGTATTTTATTGATAGAGGCTTGCAAGATACTGTGATGGACTCATTCCGGTGTTTTTTTTAAACATGCGGCTGAAATGCTGTGGATATTCAAATCCCATATCATAAGCTACCTGCGAGATGTTTCCGGTTGACACGAGTTTATTTTTAGCCATCCTTATTATGTGGTTGCGGATAAAGTTGCCTGCATTCTCGCCGGTAGTTTTCTTCATCAGATCACTGAAATAGTTGGCCGTCATGCATAGTTTGTCAGCGAAATACTGCACTCCGGGAACTCCGTGTTTCAGTTGATCTCCCCTGTCATAATACTCATTAAGTAATGCGCTCAGGCGCACTAAAATATCGTCGTTAGCCTGGCGTATCTCATGAAACTGGCGTGTATAGGCACGATTGCAAATATGCAGCATCACTGATATGTAGCTTACTATGATGGCATTTTGGTCGGCATCGGCAGGAATAGAAATTTCTTCCTGTATGTTTTTCATTAGAGATGCAAGCGTTTCTTTCTCATTATCTTCAAGAAACACGGCTTCGTTTGCACTATAATCGAAGAATGAGAATTTACTGATACCCTTTTCGAGAGGAGTTCCTATCAACAGATCGGGGTGGAATAAAAGTGCCCAGCCGTCGATATTGATCAAGTCTCCCATATCTTCACGGCCTCCAATCTGACCAGGAGCGACACATATCAGACTACCCGATGAATGTCCAAAAGTCCCGCGGCCATATTGCAGATCGTCACGCACACGGCTATGCATAAAGAGCCCGTAGACACCATAGTTGTTCAGGCTGGATGGGATCGGCGAGACCTGTTCAAAATCGACCACACCTACAAGTGGGTGACGAATCACGCCACCCACATACGAGATATAGTCTCCAGGTGTATTCAGTTTGAGTATTTTCGGCATTAATCTGATTTCCAATATGCAAATATACTAAAAATATTAGAGTGTGTTTGAAATTGACTCTCAATCTTAATACGAGTTAAAATCAGACAGGCTCTTCAAACGTTGAAATTGGTACATATCCCGGTTTTTGTGGTATTCTTGATAAATGTATCAATAGTAATTTTGCAGCGAATAAATCTGTATAACACAAATGAAAACAAAAAATATAATATTGTCGGTCGCACTGGCCTCCGGCGCACTGACTGCTACAGCACAAAATATGGATAATAACATGAATACAAACACGTTATTTGCTCCGCTCGAAGAGCTGGAGCTGACACTGGAATGGGATAAGGTATTCCCGAAAAGCGATAAAGTAGACCACTCAAAGGTGGCATTTGTCAACCGCTATGGTATCACTATTGCCGCAGATATGTATAAGCCAAAAGGAGAGACCGGCAAGTTGCCGGCTATTGTCGTCAGCGGGCCTTTTGGTGCGGTGAAGGAACAGTCTTCGGGGCTCTATGCACAGCAGCTTGCCGAGCGCGGTTTCCTGACTATAGCCTTCGACCCCTCTTTCACCGGCGAGAGCGGTGGTATGCCTCGCCGCGTGGCATCGCCCGACATCAACGTGGAAGATTTCTCAGCTGCAGTTGATTATCTGATGAATCGCAATGATGTCGACCCTCATAAAGTAGGCATTCTCGGTATTTGCGGGTGGGGAGGTATTGCAATCGAAGCAGCTATCAACGATCCGAGAATCAAGGCCACTGTAGCCTCGACAATGTACGATATGACCCGTGTCAACGCCAATGGTTATTTTGATGCCGAGAATACTGCCGATCAGCGCAACGCTAAACGCGCGGCTATGGCGGCTCAGCGCACCATCGATTACAAGAACGGCCGGTATCAGCGTGCCGGTGGCGTGGTTGACCCTCTGCCCGAAGACGCTCCGCAGTTTGTAAAGGACTACTACTCATATTATAAGACGCCACGCGGCTACCATATCCGCTCGGGTAACTCCAATGATGGCTGGAACACTACATCCAACCTGCCGTTCATGAACTTCAGGTTCTTTGAGTATGCCGACGAGCTGGAGAATGCCGTACTCATTGTTCATGGCGACAAGGCTCATTCATATTATTTCGGCAAGGACACTTTCTCCCGTCTCAGAGGAGATAACAAGCAGATACTCACCGTTAAAGGAGCAAGCCACTGCGATCTCTACGACCAACTCGACATAATCCCGATGGACGAAATCGCAGCGTTCTATGTCGAATACCTAAATAAGTAATCAGAGAGGCCATCTTGACTTAAGGTAAAAGTCAAGGTGACCTTCGATTTTATGAGCCGGGGCCTTAGAGCCTGTCTGGTTTTAACACACTAAAATGATTATATTATCGAAAGAAGGATTTTAAAGTATTAGTTTCGCATTAATCTCGAGGCCAATTTTGGCGAATTTTAGATTATTCATCAGTCACGTAGCTCGCTACGTTCCTTCTTCACAATTTAAAATTCGCATAAAATTGACACTCGATCTTAATACGAGTTAAAACCAGACAGGCTCTTAGAGTATGTTTACTTTTAGCTCGTTCAAATAATCACTCTTTCACTAATATAACTATTTTAGTGTGTTAAAATAAACATACTCTTAATTCATGGCTTGTTTCACAGTATTAAGAGGTTTCGAGCAATTTTACAAGCTTCAGCCGAATTTCGCACTTTCAGTTTGGCGATTATGTTCTGACGGTGTCGGCTCACTGTGTGCAGACTTATTCCTAAAATATCGGCGATGCCTTTACTGCGGTTGCCCTCGTCAATCAGTTTCAATACAGAAGTTTCCTGAGGAGAAAGGATCTTTATTCCGGCCGATTGATTCAGTTCGGTCGATTGTCCGGTCAATGTATCCATCACTATTGAATCGGATCTCAGATTGGAGGTCATAGATCCGTAAAGGCACAATGCGAACCGTATCGTCTTGCCGTCTTGAGCCGGAATATAGTACAACCGATGGAGTGTTTCCACCCATTCACCATTACGGCTTCGCATCCTCAACCTCTGCATGAGGCATTGGTTGAATCTGCGTGATTTTGAGATTTGACTTAGATAATGGTAAAAAAGCAACTCTTGAAGGATTTTCATTTCAAGGTCCTCGGGGTTGATGCTTTTGAAAATGTCATCTTCCCATATAGATGAAATCCAGCCTGAACACTTTTCCTTATCCACGTCTATGATGTCGGAAAATCGGCCATGTACGACATAACTCTTGTTTGAGGGGAGATCACTGAGTACGGCCAGCACGTTCTCTATCTCGGCATACCCCTCGGCTATGCGGGTATAGCGCTCCAAAATTATGTCATTTTCCATGTCAAGGCTGTGTTGCTGTCTTGAAAATTCCCGATCCAATTCTTTTCGTATGTTCATATATGGTTATTTTTGACTATTGTACACTTAAATATTGTTGTTTAACTTTGCAAAGCTAACAATAAATTATGGTTATTCTATGAAATACGTATCTTTAATGGTTGCACTGATAGCTACGATGTGCTGTCAGGCACAGACTCTTGAAAAGATGAACTGGTTTAACGAGCCTGCTCGGTGGAACATCGACGGTAACACACTGACGATGTCGGTCACACCTCAGAGTGATTACTGGCGTATATCACACTATGGCTTCACTGTGGACGATGCACCATTCTATTGGGCAGAATATGGTGGCGAATTTGAGGCGAAGGTCAAAATATCGGGCGACTACAAGGTGCGTTTCGATCAGGCCGGTCTTATGCTACGTATCGACCATGAGAACTACATCAAAGCCGGAATAGAATATGTTGATGGAAAATACAACATCTCGGCTGTTGTTACCCATCACACCTCCGATTGGAGTGTGATAACGCTTGACAAGCCCGTGCCATACATCTGGATTAAGGCTGTGCGCCGACTTGATGCTGTCGAAATCTTCTACTCCTTCGATGACAAGGAGTATACCTTGATGCGCAACGCATGGATGCAGGACAATGTCCCGATGAAAGTTGGCGTAATGGGAGCTTGTCCCGATGGATCGGGATTTGACGCGAAGTTTGAGAACTTTACAGTAAAGCATCTTCCCGACCAGCGTCGTCTGC
>CANOKG010000064.1 GCA_947566655.1 uncultured Muribaculaceae bacterium
GAGCACTGGTCTCCAAAACCAGGTGTCGGGAGTTCGAGCCTCTCTTCCCGTGCTTAATTTATATAAAGAATGAAATCCAAACTACTAACGAATATTGAGGAGTCTTATGCCGAGCTTCGACACAAGACTTCTTGGCCTACAAAGAAACAGCTGATCAAGAGCGCTCTTATCGTTATGCTTGCTTCCGTCATTATCGCTGCGATAATATTTGGCATAGATAAGATTATCGATACAATCGTTAAATTGCTCTATTTCGGTCCTAAGGGTTTGTAATTTTTAAGTGGTTTATTCAATGGCTGAGAGTAAGAAAGCATGGTACGTTCTGCGTGCCATTTCAGGTAAAGAAGCTAAGGTCAAAGAGGTGTTGGATGCAGCAATGCGCAATACCGATCTTGGCAAATACTTGTTCCAGGTTTTGATTCCCACTGAGAAAGTTATGACTGTGCGTAACGGCAAGAAGGTTGTCAAAGAACGCAATCTATATAGCGGTTATGTGTTTATCGAAGCTGATCTTCAGGGAGAAGTTATGCACGAGTTGCGTAATACCACCAACGTTATCGATTTCCTTAAAGGACGCGGCAAGGATGCAAAGCCTGAGTCGTTGAGAGAGAGTGAGGTGATGCGCATGCTCGGAATGGCCGATACCTTAAATGAAGCTGAGGATGATGGAATCAATGACTATATTGTTGGTGAGACTGTCAAAGTAACAGCAGGCGCTTTTGCCGGATTCAACGGCGAAATTACAGAGGTTTATCCCGAGAAGAAAAAGCTGAAAGTAAGTGTTAAAATCTTTGGACGCAAAACTCCATTGGAGTTGGAAAATTCGCAGGTAGAAAGAGAATAAGCTTGTCGTGGTTACGAACGTATAAGTTTAGACTCGCCAATTAATGTTTTAATAAAAGAATTTGTAAAATGGCTAAAGAAATTGCTGGACAAATCAAATTGCAGATTAAAGGTGGAGCAGCAAATCCATCGCCTCCTGTTGGTCCTGCCCTCGGTTCGAAGGGTATCAACATCATGGAGTTCTGCAAGCAATTCAATGCCCGCACTCAGGACAAAGCAGGTAAAGTACTTCCGGTTGTAATTACTTATTACACCGACAAGAGCTTTGACTTTGTTGTTAAGACTCCTCCTGTAGCTATCCAGTTGCTTGAGGCTTCTAAAATAAAGAGTGGTTCGGCTCAACCTAACCGTAACAAGGTGGCTGAGATTACCTGGGATCAGGTAAAGGCAATTGCTGAAGACAAAATGCCCGATTTGAACTGTTTCACCGTAGCTTCGGCTATGAAAATGGTTGCCGGTACAGCCAGAAGCATGGGTATCACCGTAAAAGGAGCGTTCCCCGAAAATAACTAATAAACTTCAATTGACATGGGTAAACTTACAAAAAATCAAAAGTTAGCTTTAGAGAAGATTGAAGCAGGGAAGAGCTACACATTAGCTGAGGCCGCAGAGAAGGTTAAGGAAATTACCTATACCAAATTTGATGCGTCGCTTGATATTGACGTACGTCTCGGCGTGGATCCCCGAAAGGCTAACCAGATGGTTCGTGGCGTGGTAACATTGCCCCACGGAACCGGCAAAACTGTTCGTGTTCTTGTTCTTTGTAACTCAGATGCAGAGGCTGCTGCCAAAGCTGCCGGTGCCGACTATGTTGGCTTGGACGAGTACATCGAAAAAATAAAAGGTGGTTGGACCGATATTGACGTGATCATCACTCAGCCCGCTATCATGGGTAAGATTGGTGCTTTGGGTCGTGTACTTGGTCCCCGTGGCTTGATGCCTAACCCCAAAAGCGGTACAGTAACCAACGACGTAGCTAAGGCTGTTGAAGAGGTGAAAAAGGGTAAGATTGACTTCAAGGTCGACAAGAACGGTATCGTTCACTCTTCAATCGGTAAAGTATCATTCACACCTGAGCAGATGAAGGATAATGCACGTGAGTTCATCAACACACTCATCAAGCTGAAACCTGCCACCGCCAAGGGTACCTACATTAAGAGCATTTATCTTTCGAGCACCATGAGCCCCGGCGTTAAAGTCGACTCTAAAGGAATTGACGAATAATTAAAACCGCGAGACAATGAAAAAGGAAGATAAAGCAATTATAATAGAACAAATAACCAACACTCTTAACGAGTATAGCTGTTTCTACTTGGCTGAGACCGCTGGTCTTGATGCTGAGAAAACCAGTGAACTTCGTGCCGCTTGTTTCAAGCAGGACATCAAGTTGATGGTTGTTAAGAACACCTTGCTTCACAAGGCTCTCGAGCACATCGAGGGTGACTTCTCTGAGCTTTATGGTTCATTGAAGGGTTCAACTTCAATCCTCTTCTCAAACACTGGTAACGCACCTGCTAAGCTCCTTAAGAGCATGGTTAAGAAGGACCAACCCCTTCCCCGTTTCAAGGCTGCTTATGTAGAGGAGACTGTATATGTAGGCGAGGATCAACTCGAAACTCTGTCAAACATCAAGAGCAAGAACGAGCTTATTGCCGACGTTGTGGCTCTGTTGCAATCTCCCGCCAAGAATGTTATCTCGGCTTTGCAAAGTGGCGGCAACACACTCCATGGTGTGCTTGAGACATTATCAAAAAAAGAAGACTAAACAAACGTAAAAACAAAACATTAAAAACATAAATAAAATGGCAGATTTAAAAGCTTTTGCAGAACAACTTGTTAACCTTACCGTTAAGGAAGTAAACGAACTTGCTCAGATTCTCAAAGACGAGTATGGTATTGAACCTGCTGCCGCAGCTGTTGCAGTAGCTGCCGGTCCTGCAGCCGGTGCTCCCGCAGCCGAGGAAAAAACCTCATTTGACGTAGTACTTAAGAGCGCAGGTGCCGCAAAACTTCAAGTCGTTAAGGCTGTGAAGGAGCTTGCAGGTCTCGGCCTTAAGGAGGCTAAAGAGCTTGTTGACGGTGCACCCTCAGTAGTTAAGGAAGGCCTCGCTAAGGCTGACGCTGAGAACCTCAAGAAAGCACTCGAAGAGGCTGGCGCTGAAGTAGAGCTGAAATAATATTGCCTGTCTTTCAGGCGATTAGGTTAAGAATCCTCTCCAGGGATGATTCTTAACCTTTTTGTGTATTATTTTTTACTACCGTCGAGAACTGTACTTATACCAATCATTAAAGAACTTAATTTCTAAGAGTCTGAGAGACTTACTCTCTATTAATAGTCGACGGTTTAACCGGTTTTTTTGAGTTCCTCTCATCACCTAACCAATTTTTATGTCAGTTACAACAGCTAAACCCCGTATAAATTTCGCGTCGGTAAAGAATCCTCTTCCTTACCCCGATTTTCTTGAGGTGCAATTGAAGTCGTTCCGTGACTTTCTGCAGCTTGACACCCCACCCGAGAAGCGTAACAATGAGGGCTTGTTCAAGGTTTTCTCAGAGAACTTCCCTGTTGCAGATACTCGTAATAATTTTGTCCTGGAATTTCTCGATTACTATATCGATCCACCGCGTTACACTATTGATGAATGTTTGGAGCGTGGCTTGACTTATAGTGTACCGTTGAAGGCAAAGCTCAAGCTCTATTGTACCGATCCCGAGCACGAGGATTTTGATACCGTTATTCAAGATGTGTATCTGGGAGCAATTCCTTATATGACCGATAAGGGTACTTTTGTGATCAATGGTGCCGAACGTGTCGTTGTTTCTCAGCTTCACCGTTCGCCGGGTGTATTCTTTAGTCAGAGTACCCATGCCAATGGTACGAAGTTATACTCGGCTCGAATTATCCCGTTCCGTGGTTCGTGGATAGAGTTTGCAACCGACATTAACAACGTAATGTATGCTTACATTGACCGTAAGAAGAAATTACCCGTGACAACCTTGTTGCGTGCTATCGGTCTTGAAAGCGATAAAGATATTATCGAGATCTTTGGTCTCGCTGAGGAGCTCAAGGTCAACAAGACAAACTTGAAGAGGGCTGTTGGCCGCAAGTTGGCTGCCCGTGTACTCCGTACGTGGGTTGAGGACTTTGTTGATGAGGATACCGGTGAAGTTGTATCTATCGAGCGTAACGATGTGGTTATTGATCGTGAGACTGTGCTTGAAGAGGATCACATCCAGGATATCCTGGACTCTGGTGTAGAGAACATTCTTCTCCATAAAGAGGATGTTAATTCTACCGATTACTCGATTATTTTCAATACGCTCCAGAAGGATACATCAAACTCGGAGAAAGAGGCCATACAATATATCTATCGCCAGTTGCGTAATGCTGAGCCGCCAGACGATGCAAGTGCTCGCGAAGTCATCACCAATTTGTTCTTCAGTGAAAAACGCTATGACCTGGGTGATGTAGGCCGCTACAGTATCAATAAGAAGCTTCTCCTCACTACTCCTGAGGAAATCAAGGTTCTTACCAAGGAAGATATCATTGCCATTATCAAATATCTTATAGAGCTTATCAACTCCAAGACTGTTGTTGATGATATCGACCACTTAAGTAACCGTCGTGTTCGCACAGTTGGTGAGCAACTGTACAATCAGTTCAATGTAGGTTTGGCACGTATGTCGCGCACCATTCGTGAGCGCATGAATGTTCGTGACAATGAGGTGTTCAATCCTACCGATCTTATCAATGCCAAGACAATCTCTTCGGTTATCAATACATTCTTTGGAACCAACGCATTGTCACAGTTTATGGATCAAACCAATCCTCTTGCCGAAATCACACACAAACGCCGTATGTCGGCTCTCGGCCCCGGCGGTCTGTCGCGTGAGCGTGCCGGCTTCGAGGTTCGTGACGTACACTATACTCACTATGGTCGTCTTTGTCCTATCGAGACACCTGAAGGTCCTAACATCGGTTTGATATCATCACTTTGTGTGTATGCGAAGATCAACGAACTTGGATTCATCGAGACTCCATACCGTTTGGTTTCTAACTCAAAGGTTGATTTGAGCAATGATGATATTGTTTATCTTACGGCCGAAATTGAAGAGGGCAAGGTGATTGCACAAGGTAATGCTCCGTTGAATGAGGATGGTACCTTCGTTCGTGATCGTGTTAAGGCTCGTCTTGATGCCGATTTCCCTGTTGTCTCTCCAATGGATGTACAACTTATGGATGTATCGCCTACTCAGATAGCTTCGATTGCTGCTTCGTTGATTCCGTTCCTTGAGCATGACGATGCTAACCGTGCATTGATGGGATCTAACATGATGCGTCAGGCTGTGCCTTTGATGCGTTCTGAGGCTCCTATTGTTGGTACTGGTCTTGAAGGTCAGCTTATACGCGATTCCCGCACTCAGGTTACTGCCGAGCGTGAGGGTGTCATTGAGTATGTTGATGCTTCAGAAATTCATATTCGTTATGACCGCACCGAGGAGGAAGAGTTTGTATCGTTTGAGGATGCAGTAAAGGTTTACCATCTGCCTAAGTTCCGCCGCACCAACCAGGATACTACCATCGACCTTCGCCCCATTTGTCACAAAGGACAGCGTGTTGTAAAAGGCGATATTCTTACTGAGGGTTACTCTACCGAGAATGGCGAGTTGGCTCTTGGACGTAACTTGAAAGTTGCTTTCATGCCTTGGAAGGGTTACAACTATGAGGATGCTATCGTGCTTAACGAGCGTGTTGTCAAGGAGGATATTCTCACATCGGTACACGTTAGTGAATACTCTCTCGAGGTTCGTGAAACCAAGCGTGGTATGGAAGAACTAACCAATGATATCCCCAATGTCAGCGAGGATGCCACAAAGGATCTTGACGAGCGTGGTATCATTCGCATCGGTGCCCACGTTGTGCCGGGTGACATCATGATTGGTAAGATCACTCCTAAGGGCGAGAGCGATCCCACTCCTGAGGAGAAATTGCTTCGTGCTATCTTTGGTGACAAGGCCGGTGATGTCAAGGATGCTTCGTTAAAAGCATCTCCATCGTTGAAGGGTGTTGTGATTGGAACCAATTTGTTCTCTCGCGCCACAAAGTCGAAGTCCAAATCGAAGAGCGCAAGTGCACAGCTTCCCAAGCTCGACGAGGAGTATGAAGAGAAGTTGGCGGCAGTAAAAGATATTCTTGTCGAGAAGTTGTTGACACTTACCGATGGAAAGACCTCACAAGGTGTAAAAGACTTCCTCGGAGTCGAAGTGATTGCAAAGGGCAACAAGTTTACTGCGGCTGCACTTAGAGACATTGACTACGATACGATTAATCTCAGCAAGTGGACTAATGATCAGCACAAGAACGAGTTGATTCGTGCTACAATCGTCAATTATCTTCGTAAGTCGAAGGAAATCGATGCTGAACTTCGTCGTAAGAAATTTGATATCTCGATAGGTGATGAACTTCCTTCAGGTATCATGCAGATGGCAAAAGTTTACATCGCTAAGAAGCGTAAGATAAGTGTAGGTGACAAGATGGCAGGCCGTCACGGTAACAAGGGTATTGTTTCGCGTATCGTGCGTCAAGAGGATATGCCTTTCCTTGCCGATGGTACTCCTGTTGATATATGCTTGAACCCTTTGGGTGTGCCTTCGCGTATGAACCTTGGTCAGATTTTCGAGACCGTACTCGGTTGGGCAGGTCGCGAACTTGGTGAGAAGTTTGCCACTCCTATCTTTGATGGAGCAAGCCTCGATGATTTGAATGAATGGACCGATAAGGCAGGACTTCCCCGCTATGGTAAGACCTATCTTTATGATGGTGGAACCGGCGAACGCTTTGACCAGCCTGCCACTGTAGGTGTGATCTACATGCTTAAGCTCGGTCACATGGTTGAAGACAAGATGCACGCACGTAGTATCGGCCCGTACTCACTTATTACACAACAACCTCTCGGTGGTAAGGCACAGTTTGGTGGTCAGCGTTTTGGTGAGATGGAGGTTTGGGCGCTTGAAGCATTCGGCGCCGCCCACATCCTGCAAGAGATTCTTACTGTTAAGAGTGACGATGTAACCGGACGTTCGAAGGCCTACGAGGCTATAGTCAAGGGTGACGCAATGCCGCCGGCCGGTATCCCGGAGTCGTTGAACGTGTTGTTGCACGAGCTTCGCGGTTTGGGTTTGAGCATCACTTTGGAGCAGTAATCAATATAAATAAATCAGTTCTCAAGCTACTATATAATACACTATGGCTTTTAGAAAAGAAACAAAAGCAAAAAACGGTTTTTCAAAGATTTCTATCGGGCTTTCATCGCCCGAGGAAATCCTTGAGAAGTCAAGCGGCGAGGTCCTGAAGCCCGAGACCATCAACTACCGCACATACAAGCCCGAGCGCGACGGTCTTTTCTGTGAGCGCATCTTCGGTCCCGTAAAGGACTATGAGTGCCACTGCGGAAAGTATAAGCGCATTCGTTACAAAGGTATTGTTTGTGACCGGTGTGGTGTCGAGGTGACCGAGAAAAAGGTGCGTCGTGAGCGCATGGGTCATATCAAACTCGTCGTTCCGGTTGCTCATATATGGTATTTCCGTTCTTTGCCCAACAAGATAGGTTATTTGTTGGGTTTGCCCTCGAAGAAGCTCGATGCAATTATCTACTACGAGCGTTATGTTGTTATCCAACCTGGTAATGTAGAGGGCGTGAACGCTCTCGATCTCCTTAGTGAGGAAGAGTATTTCGACATTGTTGATAAGCTTCCTAAGGAGAATCAACTGTTGGAGGACACAGATCCTAACAAGTTCATTGCCAAGATGGGCGCTGAGGCTATCTACGATCTTCTGTTGCGTCTTGATCTTGATGAACTATCCTATAAACTTCGTCATCAGGCTAACACCGATGGTTCACAGCAACGTAAGACTGAGGCTTTGAAGCGTTTGCAGGTTGTTGAGTCTTTCCGTGCTTCGCGTCATCGCAATAAACCTGAATGGATGATACTGCAGGCTGTGCCTGTAATTCCGCCTGAGTTGCGTCCTCTTGTACCCCTTGACGGTGGACGTTTCGCTACCAGCGACCTTAATGATCTTTATCGTAGGGTCATCATTCGCAACAACCGCTTGAAGCGTTTGATCGAAATCAAAGCTCCCGATGTTATTCTGCGTAACGAGAAGCGTATGTTGCAGGAAGCGGTTGATTCATTACTTGACAACTCACGCAAATCTTCGGCCGTCAAGACCGATGCCAACCGTCCTCTCAAGTCATTGTCCGACTCTTTGAAAGGTAAGCAAGGTCGCTTCCGTCAGAACCTTCTTGGTAAGCGTGTTGACTACTCGGCACGTTCGGTTATCGTGGTAGGTCCTGAGTTGAAGATGCACGAGTGTGGTATTCCTAAAAACATGGCTGCTGAGCTTTACAAACCATTCGTTATACGAAAACTTATAGAGCGTGGTATTGTGAAGACTGTTAAATCGGCCAAGAAAATAGTCGACCGTAAGGAGCCTGTCGTTTGGGATATCCTGGAATATGTGATGAAGGGACACCCGGTGTTGCTTAACCGTGCTCCTACACTTCACCGTCTTGGTATTCAGGCATTCCAGCCCAAGATGATTGAAGGTAAAGCTATCCAGTTGCACCCGCTTGCATGTACTGCGTTCAACGCCGACTTTGACGGTGACCAGATGGCCGTTCACTTGCCACTTGGTAATGAGGCTGTTCTTGAAGCCCAGATGTTGATGCTCGGTGCCCACAATATCCTTAATCCTGCCAATGGTGCGCCCATTACCGTGCCTTCTCAGGATATGGTACTTGGTCTTTATTACATTACCAAGCTTCGTAAAGGTGACAAAGGCGAGGGCTTGAAGTTCTATGGTCCTGAGGAAGCTCAGATAGCCTACAACGAGGGCCGGGTAACACTTCACGCGCCTGTGTCGGTTGTAGTAGAGGATATTGACGAGGATGGTAATCCCATTACTCACCTTGTAGAGAACACTTCTGTTGGTCGTGTATTGGTTAACCAGTTTGTTCCAAAAGAAATTGGCTACGTTAACGAGATTCTTTCAAAGAAATCTCTCCGCACGATTATTTCGCGTGTAATTAAGAAATGTGGTATACCGCGTTCTGCTCAGTTCCTTGACGATATCAAGAACCTTGGTTATCGCATGGCATTCCAGGGCGGCTTGTCATTCAACCTGGGTGACGTAATCATTCCGGCCGAGAAAGAGGCTATTGTTCAAGAGGGTTACGAACAGGTTGAAGAGGTTATGAACAACTATTCTATGGGCTTCATCACCAACAGCGAACGTTATAACCAGATCATTGATATATGGACACATGTCAACTCTAAGTTGACAAGCATTCTTATGAAGCAGATGACGGAGGCTAACCAAGGCTTTAACTCTGTATTCATGATGCTTGATTCAGGTGCCCGTGGTTCTAAGGACCAGATTCGTCAGTTGGCCGGTATGCGTGGTCTTATGGCTAAGCCGCAGAAAGCCGGTGCCGAGGGTGGTCAGATCATTGAGAACCCGATTTTGGCTAACTTCAAGGAGGGACTTTCGGTGTTGGAGTACTTTATCTCTACCCACGGTGCCCGTAAGGGTCTTGCCGACACCGCTTTGAAGACTGCCGATGCCGGATATTTGACACGTCGTCTTGTAGACGTAGCCCACGATGTGATCATTCACGAGGAAGACTGTGGAACTCTGCGTGGCCTTGTCTGCACGGAGATCAAGAATAACGACGAGGTTGTAGCCTCTCTCGGTGAGCGTATACTTGGCCGTGTTTCGGTTCATGATATCATTGATCCTACGACCGGTGAAGTAATTGTAGAGGCTGGTGAGGAGATAAATGATGTAGCTGCCGACCGTATCAACGAGTCACCGATTGAATCGGTCGAGATCCGTTCGGTTCTTACATGTGAGAGCAAGAAAGGTGTATGTGCCAAGTGTTATGGCCGTAACCTTTCTAACAACCGCTTGGTTCAGATGGGTGAGGCTGTCGGTGTCATTGCCGCTCAGTCAATCGGTGAGCCCGGTACCCAGCTGACACTTCGTACATTCCACGTAGGTGGTGTGGCCAGCAACATTGCTGCCGTATCAACCGCGACATCAAAATATGACGGTATACTCGAAATTGATGAACTGCGCACAGTGGTTACCGATGAGAAGACTCCCGAAGGAAAGTCTATTGAAGTTGTTATCGGACGTTTGGCCGAAATGCGTATTCTCGATCCGAAGACCCGCATGATGTTGACCTCTGCTCCTATACCTTATGGTTCGAAGCTGTACTTTAAGGATGGTGATGAGGTTAAGAAAGGTGACGTTATTTGTGAATGGGACCCCTTCAATCAGGTTATCGTATCGGAAGTTGCCGGTAAATTGCAGTTCAGCAACATGGTCGAGAATGTTACCTACCGATCGGAGGGTGACGAATCGTCAAATGTTCGCGAGAAGATCATCATCGAGTCGAAGGATCGTACCAAAGTGCCTGATGCCAACATTCTGGATGCCAACGGTCAGATCATCAAGACTTATTCACTCCCTGTAGGTGCACACTTGATGCTTGAAGATGGAGCTGAAATCAAAGTCGGTGAGATATTTGTCAAGATACCTCGTGCAGCAGGTGGTGCCGGTGATATCACCGGTGGTCTGCCCCGTGTTACCGAGTTGTTTGAGGCTCGTAACCCCTCTAATCCCGCTATTGTTGCTGAAATCGATGGTGAGGTCAACTACGGTAAGGTGAAACGTGGTAACCGCGAGATCTCTGTTACGGCCAAGAATGGTGAGGTCAAGAAATATCTTGTTCCATTGTCGAAGCAATTGCTGGTACAGGAGAATGATTATGTACGAGCCGGTACACCGCTCTCTGACGGTGCAATCACGCCCACCGATATTCTTAACATCATGGGTCCGACGGCTGTACAGGAATACATCGTCAACGAGGTTCAGGATGTATACCGTATGCAGGGTGTGAAGATCAACGATAAGCACTTTGAGGTTATCGTTCGCCAGATGATGCGTAAGGTCAATATCGTTGATCCGGGTGATACTTGCTTCCTTGAGCAGCAAGTTGTTGACAAACGCGATTTCATGGACGAGAATGATCGTATATGGGGTAAAAAAGTTGTTACCGATGCCGGTGACAGCGAGAATGTAAAACCAGGTATGATTATTACTGCCCGTAAGCTTCGCGATGAAAACTCGGCACTCAAGCGTCGAGACTTGAAGTTGATTCAGGTTCGTGATGCGGTTCCTGCAACCAGCGAACAGATTCTTCAGGGTATCACTCGTGCGGCATTGCAGACTTCAAGCTTCATGTCGGCTGCATCATTCCAGGAAACGACTAAGGTTCTTAATGAAGCTGCCATCAACGGTAAGACCGACACATTGGAAGGCATGAAGGAGAACGTGATCTGCGGTCACTTGATTCCTGCCGGAACAGGTCTTCAGGAATACGAGCGCATCGTAGTAGGAAGCAAGGACGACATAGACGGTATATTCAAAAATGAAACTGTTAATAATGTAGAGATAGCTGAGTAGTACACTCTATCTACAAATCATTAGATATCAATAGCGGGAATCGCCGATGTATAGACATCAAGACGATTCCCGCTATTTGTTTATGAGTCTTAGAGCCTGTCTGGTTTTAACTCGTATTAAGATCGAGTGTCAATTTTATGCG
>CANOKG010000065.1 GCA_947566655.1 uncultured Muribaculaceae bacterium
CTTCGGCACTCTTCAAGCAATTGAGAGCACGAACTGAAAGGTCCATATCTACAAGTTTAGACTTGAGCAACTGACGCATCTTGAGAACCTCTTCATCAAACTCCTCATTGCCATCAGTCTCAGCTGTTTCTAATGTAATCTTTTCATCGCTGAACAACATCAGGTGATAGATTAGAATCTTCGCAGCCTCCTTCAGAGCATCTTTGGGGAGAATTGAACCGTTGGTGGTGATTTCAATAATAAGCTTTTCGTAGTCGGTCTTTTGGTCTACACGGTAGTTCTCAATAGAATACTTTACATTCTTTATTGGAGTGTAAATAGAGTCAATAGCCAATGTGTGAATGTCATCACTTGCAATGACATGCTCATCGGCGGGAACCCATCCACGTCCTTTATTAATGCTAAGCTCAATATTGAAACTTGCGCTGGGATCCAAATGACATATTACCTGGTCGGGATTGAGGACTTCAAATCCTGACAATACCTTACCTATGTCACCGGCTTTGAACACCTCCTGGCTACCCGATACTGCAATCGTCACTGTCTCAGCCTCAGTTCCCTCAACGATTTGTTTGAGATCAACTTTCTTGAGATTCAAAATGATGTTGGTGACATCTTCTATAACTCCGGGGATGGTATCAAACTCGTGGTTAACGCCATCAATCTTGATTGATGCGATGGCAAAACCTTCAAGTGAAGAGAGCAATACACGACGCAGTGCGTTGCCCACAGTGATACCATAGCCGGGTTCCAAGGGCTTGAACTCGAACTTGCCAAAGAAGTTGTCAGCTTCTAACATGACGACCTTATCAGGTTTTTGGAATGCTAAAATAGCCATGGATCTATGAGGTGTTATTAATTATTACTTAGAGTACAACTCGACGATGAGCTGTTCCTTGATGTTCTCGGGGATATCCTCACGGGCAGGAACGTGAAGCAATTTACCGCTCTTTGTGGACTCGTCCCATTCGATCCAAGGATATTTGCTATGGTTAAAACCTGCAAGTGCACCAGCTATAACCTCGAGTGATTTTGACTTCTCACGAACGCCAACTACATCACCTGCATTTACGTGATAAGAAGCAATATTAACCACTTGACCGTTAACAGTGATGTGACGGTGTAAAACGAGCTGACGAGCTGCTGCACGTGTAGGAGCGATACCAAGACGATAAACTACATTGTCGAGACGGCTCTCTAAAAGTTGCAACAGGATTTCACCGGTAATACCTTTCATAGAAGAGGCTTTCTCGAAGAGATTACGGAACTGACGCTCCAATACTCCATAAGTGTATTTTGCTTTCTGTTTCTCGCGAAGCTGAACACCATACTCAGAGGTCTTGCGACGACGGTTGGCGCCATGCTGGCCGGGGGGGAAGTTTCTGCGTGCGAGAACTTTATCTTCGCCGAAGATTGGCTCGCCAAATTTACGAGCGATCTTGGTCTTAGGGCCTGTATATCTTGCCATTGTTTGTTCAATTATTGTGAAGTGTGATAGTGACTCTTTTAGTGCAGCCGCGACCATAGAGGAGGTGAATGTTATGGTCTTATTTCACATTCAAGAGGCCTTTATACACGCTTCTTATGGTTAAAGATGTAATGTGTTACTTTTTATAAGTTGTCAATATAATTGCTTGTCCTTATTTATAAACAGCGTTGCGCATTATACACGACGACGTTTGGGAGGACGGCAACCATTGTGGGGCAGCGGTGTAACGTCAATAATCTCGGTTACCTCGATTCCGGCACCATGTACTGTACGTATAGCTGACTCACGGCCATTACCCGGTCCTTTCACATAAGCTTTAACCTTGCGGAGACCCAGGTCATAGGCAACTTTAGCGCAATCTTGCGCTGCCATCTGCGCTGCATAGGGAGTGTTCTTTTTAGAACCACGGAAACCCATTTTACCGGCGCTTGACCATGAAATTACTTGTCCCTCGCTGTTAGCTAAGCAAACAATAATGTTGTTGAAAGATGAGTGTACGTGAAGCTGGCCTGCGGCATCAACTTTAACGTTTCTCTTCTTAGCTGCGACTGTCTTTTTTGCCATATCTTATTTTTATTTAGTAGCTTTCTTCTTGTTAGCAACAGTTTTCTTACGGCCCTTACGTGTGCGGGCATTGTTCTTTGTGCTCTGGCCACGAACAGGAAGTCCGTTACGGTGACGCACGCCACGGTAACAACCTATGTCCATAAGACGTTTGATATTCAACTGGATCTCAGAGCGGAGGTCACCCTCTACTTTGTACTCAGCACCGATTACCTCACGCACACGCGCTGCCTGGTCATCGGTCCAGTCTTTAACTTTAATATCGCGGTCGATCTCAGCTTTATCCAAGATATTCTTGGCTGAGCTACGACCGATGCCGTAAATGTAAGTCAAGGCGATTTCACCTCTTTTGTTCTGGGGGAGGTCAACTCCCACGATTCTAACTGCCATATGTTCTTGACTATAGTTTAAAAAAATTTTCGTGCAAAGGTAAGAAAAAATTCCCGTCCGACACTAAATTTTATCAAAAAATTTTATATCAGACATTTATACCGACTCTTCAATTAACCTTGACGAGTCTTATATTTAGGGTTCTTTTTGTTGATTACATAAAGACGACCCTTGCGACGCACGATTTTGCTATCGGCTGTACGCTTCTTGATTGATGCTCTTACTTTCATTTCGATTTATTGGTTTATTATACGTGAATGAGTTAATAGCGAGTAGCGATTATTTATAGCGGAAAGCGATACGACCTTTAGAAAGATCGTAGGGCGACATCTCGACTCTTACCTTATCACCGGGAAGTATCTTGATGTAATGCATTCTCATCTTGCCAGAGATGTGGGCCGTAATTTCGTGCCCATTCTCTAACTCAACGCGAAACATTGCATTCGAGAGCGCTTCAACTATAACGCCATCCTGTTCTATTGCTGATTGTTTTGCCATATCGGGTTTTTAAAATTCTTTTGTCGCTTGATTCCTTATGTCTATTAGATAAAACGTTCTCCGAGAGCTTCTTTAATGTAATCGAATGTTGTAAGGATGTGAGTCTCATCGTTAAATAATCCAAGCGTATGTTCGTAGTGAGCCGATAACTTACGATCTTTTGTGCGACAAGTCCATCCATCACGCTCGATAACAATATTGCGGCTTCCCATATTGATCATTGGTTCAATACAAATGCACATACCGTTCTTCAAAATCGGACCGATACCACGGCGCCCATAGTTGGGAACCTCCGGATCCTCATGCATCTTACGGCCTATACCATGACCGGTCATCTCTCTGACAACAGTATATCCGCGCTTCTCACAATAAGTTTGTACTGCATTAGCTATATCTCCAATACGCGCTCCAATGTGAGCTGCCTCGATTCCTTTATAGAGTGATTCCTTTGTAGTAACGAGCAATTTCATGGCTTCAGGCGAAATCTCCCCTACCGGGAATGTGTAACACGAATCTCCGTTAAAGCCATTAAGTTCAGTCACGGTGTCGATTCCAATTATATCACCTTCGCGAAGGCTATAATTTGAAGGGAATCCGTGAACGACTGTTTCGTTAACTTCAATACATAGTGTGGCCGGAAAACCACCATAACCTAAACAAGCAGGTCGACCGCCATTGTCGTGAATGAATTCACGAGCAATGGAGTCGAGCTTGTTAGTGGTAACACCGGGAGCTATCCAACGGGCAACTTCGCCCAATGTACGGCTTACAAGGTCACAGGCGGCCTTCATGCCTTCCATTTCCTCGGGTGTCTTTAAATAAATCATTTCAGTTTCTAAGCGTTTTAAAAGCCTGATTACAATTAATAGGCACTGCCGGTTGTGCGGCCCTTGATTTTACCTTCCTTCATCAATCCATCATAATGATGCATCATGAGATGGCTTTCGATCTGCTGCAGGGTGTCGAGAACAACACCTACCATAATCAACAGTGAAGTACCACCGAAGAATTGCGCGAAATTATTGCTGATACCGAGCATGCGGGCAAAAGCAGGCATGATGGCAACGATACCGAGGAACAACGATCCGGGCAATGTGATGCGATCCATGATTGTATTGAGATATTGAGCGGTTGCCTTACCGGGTTTAACTCCGGGAATAAAACCATTGTTACGCTTCATATCTTCGGCCATCTGAGTGGGACGCACAGTGATGGCTGTATAGAAATAAGTGAACGCAACAATCATGAGGAAGTATACAAAGTTATACCAAAATCCATTGATGTCGGTGAATGCAGCAAAGAAACCACGACCACCATCACTTGCGCTGAAACCTGCAAGTGTCAACGGAATGAACATGATTGCCTGCGCAAAGATGATCGGCATCACACCGGCTGCATTAACTTTCAAAGGAATATACTGGCGAGCACCTCCATACTGGCGATTGCCGATGATGCGCTTGGCATACTGTACAGGCACCTTGCGGGTTCCTTGAACGAGTAATACAGCACCTGCAGTAACGGCAAACAAAAGCATAAGCTCCACGATGAACATGATAAGTCCGCCTTGAGTCTCGGCGCTGCCGGGAGTACGGGCGACAAATTCATAGAACAAAGCTTCGGGTAGGCGAGCAATGATACCGACAAGGATGATGAACGAAATACCGTTGCCAATACCTCGGTCGGTAATGCGCTCTCCAAGCCACAGGATAAACATTGAACCTGCCGCAAGGATAATGGTGAGTGCTATTAAGAAACCGATTCCGAGCTCAAAGGGTATATGGGCCTGATGCAACTGATGCTGCAGATTGAAAAGATAGGCCGGACCCTGCACGAGCAAGATCAACACTGTGAGATAACGGGTATATTGGTTCAACTTCTGTCGGCCGCTCTCACCCTCACGCTGCATCTTCTGGAAAGAAGGCAAAACCATACCCAACAACTGAATCACGATCGAAGCAGTGATGTAGGGCATGATACCCAACGCGAAGATAGAAGCCTGAGAGAAGGCACCACCCGAGAACATATCAAGCAACTGCATCAAGCCGGTTTTCTCGGTGAACGCCTGCATAGCACTGAGCTCCCCGGGGTTTACACCGGGAAGCACAATGTAACAGCCGAGGCGGTAAACCACCACGAGCAGGAATGTCAATACGAGACGCTTGCGCAGCTCCTCAATTGTCCAGATATTTTTTATGGTTTGAACAAATCTCATCGGAGTTAGAGTTTATTGATTGAGCCGCCGGCAGCGACAATAGCCTGCTCAGCTTTAGCCGAGAAAGCGTTGGCTTCAACATCGATCTTATGGTTGAGAGCACCGTTGCCAAGAATCTTAACAAGTTGTTTCTTGTTAATGAATCCGGCATTGCGAAGCTCTTCCAAACCAATCTTGGTCAGGTTCTGAGCCTCTGCGAGTGCGTCAAGATCGCCAAGATTGACAGCCTTGTACTCCACACGGTTGATGTTCTTGAAACCAAACTTAGGCAAGCGGCGCTGAAGTGGCATCTGACCACCCTCAAAACCAATCTTGCGGCTATAGCCTGAGCGCGACTTGGCGCCCTTGTGACCGCGGGTAGATGTACCACCCTTGCCAGAGCCCTGGCCGCGACCTATACGGGTTGAACGCTTTGTAGCGCCAACAGCGGGTTGTAAGTTACTTAAATCCATTGTCGTGAAAAATTAAGCTTTTGTTACCTCCACGAGGTGACTGACTTTAGTTACCATGCCCATCACCGAAGGAGTATCCTCCTTGACAACGGTGTGGTTCATTTTTTTGAGACCGAGAGCGTCAAGAGTGCGCTTTTGCACTGCTGGACAGTTAATGCGGCTCTTTATTTGTTTAATTTTTATCTGTGCCATGTATCTGGTTAGCTTTTATTGGTTTAACCTTTGAACACTTTCTCTACCGAGATACCACGGTTCTGGGCAACGGTTGCGGGTGAGCGCATCTCGTCGAGAGCCGCGATAGTAGCCTTTACAAGGTTGTGGGGGTTAGATGAACCCTTACTCTTAGCCAACACGTCGGTAATACCCACGCTCTCCAACACAGCACGCATAGCACCACCAGCTTTAACACCGGTACCGTGGCTTGCGGGCTTCAGGATGATACGTGAACCGCCAAACTTGGCAATTTGCTCGTGAGGAATGGTACCTTTGTGAACAGGAACCTGAATGAGGTTTTTCTTGGCAGCCTCTACACCCTTGGCGATAGCGGCAGTAACTTCGTTAGCCTTACCAAGACCCCAGCCTACGATACCATTCTCGTTACCTACAACTACGATAGCAGCAAAAGTGAATGTGCGACCACCCTTTGTTACTTTAGTAACACGGTTGATGGCTACCAGACGATCTTTAAGCTCGATATCGTTGGTCGATTTTACTCTGTTATTTCTTTTTGCCATGATGGTTAAAATTTAAGTCCGCCCTCGCGAGCAGCGTCAGCTAATGATTTAACACGACCGTGGAAAAGGTATCCATTGCGGTCAAAAACAACCTCGTTGATACCGGCCTCGATTGCCTTTTTCGCAACAGCTGCACCAACTTTGGCAGCAATCTCGCACTTGGTACCCTCTTCGATGCCCTTCGATGAAGTAGCTACGAGAGTTTTTCCAGCCAAGTCATCAATAAGCTGTACATAGATTTGCTTGTTGCTGCGGAAAACAGTCATGCGGGGGCGCTCGGCAGTACCTGAAATTTTACCGCGAATGCGGGTCTTAATCTTATTTCTGCGTTCTATCTTGCTTAACATGATTCAGTTATATTTATTTGGCACCAGCCGATTTACCAGACTTGCGACGAATAACCTCGCCGACGAACTTAATACCTTTACCCTTGTAAGGTTCGGGCTTGCGGAGTGAGCGTATCTTGGCGCACACTTGACCAAGTAGCTGCTTATCATCGCTCTCAAGGATAATAAGCGGGTTTTTGTTACGCTCCGTCTTGGCCTCTACCTTAACCTCGGCAGGAAGCTTGATATATATAGCGTGAGAGAAACCGAGAGCGAGCTCCAGAACTTGTCCGGTAGCAGTTGCACGGTAACCAACGCCTACTAATTCCATCTCCTTACGATAACCTGTCGATACACCTACAACCATGTTGTGGATGAGCGCACGATACAAACCATGCTGAGCACGATGCTCACGGTCATCGCTGGGACGTGTGATAACTATATGATTGCCATCAACAGTGACAGTAAGATCAGGGTTAACGGTCTGACTCAATTCTCCCTTGGGGCCTTTTACAGTAACAGTGCTGTTGTCTACTTTTACAGTAACGCCTGCGGGTATCTCGATGGGGGCTTTTCCTATTCTTGACATTGTATATTCCTCCAGTTAAGATTAGTAAACATAACACAGTACTTCACCACCGATCTTGAGCTCGGCAGCCTTCTTATTTGTCATTACACCCTTCGATGTCGAAAGGATGGCGATACCGAGTCCATTCAAAACACGTGGCATGTCTTTGTAGCCGGTGTATTGACGAAGACCTGGACGAGAAACACGCTTCAAGTTCTTGATAGCGTTAACGCGGTCAACGGGATCATACTTAAGGGCGATCTTGATGATGCCGGCGGGGGTTTCACCCTCTATAAACTTGTAATTAAGAATATAGCCTTGTTCAAAAAGAATCTTAGTGATCTCTTTCTTCAAGTTTGAGGCCGGAATCTCAACAACACGATGGTTGGCTTTGATGGCGTTCCTCAATCTTGTCAGATAATCTGCTATAGGATCTGTCATTTTCTATAAGGTTTAAATTGATTGGGGGTATTCCCAACAATATTTAATTCACTCTGTTTGAAATCTGTGGGTTGCGTTTAAAGCGCTAATTGAATGGTAGCCGTACAGAGGTATTACCAGCTTGCCTTCTTTACTCCGGGGATAAGTCCGGCCGATGCCATTTCACGGAATTGGATACGGGAAATGCCAAACTGGCGAATATATCCTTTAGGACGGCCAGTGATGCTGCAACGGTTGTGAACGCGAATAGGATTGCTGTTCTTGGGGAGCTTTTGAAGAGCCTGAGCAGCCTCAAATGCCTCGTAACGATTCTCCTCGTTAACGCCCGAGTTGACAATCTTCTTGAGTTCAGCGCGTTTTGCTGCATATTTAGCAACAAGCTTTGCGCGCTTTACCTCGCGGGCTTTCATTGATTCTTTTGCCATAGGAATGTCTTGAATTATTTAGCGTTTTTAAACGGTAAGCCAAACTGCTTAAGCAGAGCGTAACCTTCTTCATCGGTATTAGCCGAAGTAACGAAGGTAATATTCATACCTAAAAGTTTGCTGATGCTATCAATGTTGATCTCAGGGAAGATGATCTGCTCGGTGATACCGAGAGTATAGTTACCACGGCCATCGAGCTTGCCCTCGATACCCTTGAAGTCACGTATACGGGGAAGTGCCACACGGATCAAACGCTCCAAGAACTCATACATGCGCTCACGGCGAAGAGTAACACGTACACCGATCGGCATCTTTTTACGAACCTTGAAGTTAGAAATATCCTTACGCGACAAAGTTGCTACAGCTTTCTGACCGGTGATGGCAGTAAGCTCATTGATAGCAGTCTCTATAATTTTTTTGTCCTGAGTAGCTTCGCCCAAGCCTTGGTTGATAACGATCTTCTCAAGGCGGGGAACCTGCATGACAGTAGTGTAGTTGAATTCCTTGGTCAGGGCGGGGATGATGCGCTCCTGGTAGTCTTTCTTAAGAGTTGTAGTGCTCATTATTTAATCTCCTCTCCTGATTTTTTAGAATAACGAACTGTCACACCCTTATCATTCTTGCGGAAACCAACACGAGTAGGCTTGCCCGACTTGGGATCGATAAGGCTGATGTTAGAAATATTGATGGGGGCTTCCATTTTGATAATGCCACCCTGGGGGTGCTTAGCACTGGGTTTAGTGCTCTTGCTGACGATGTTTACACCTTCAACAATAGCACGACCCTTGGCTACGAGCACTGAGAGGACGCGACCAGTCTTGCCACGATCTTCACCGGCAAGTACATAGACGGTATCACCCTTCTTTATGTGTAATTTGCTCATTTTAGGTTTATCTTATTACTTGAAATGATTAAAGTACCTCGGGGGCAAGCGAAACAATCTTCATGTTAGTAGCACGGAGCTCACGAGCTACCGGGCCAAAGATACGAGTTCCGCGAAGCTCGCCTGCGTTGTTAAGAAGTACACAAGCATTGTCGTCAAAACGAATGTATGAACCATCGGGACGACGAATCTCCTTCTTGGTGCGAACGACAACAGCTTTCGATACAGTTCCCTTTTTAACGTCAGACGAAGGGATAACGCTCTTTACAGAGACAACGATGATGTCGCCTACTGAAGCGTAACGGCGTCCGGTACCACCGAGAACGTGGATGCACAGAGCCTCCTTAGCGCCGCTATTGTCGGCTACGGTTAAACGTGATTCGGTCTGTATCATAATTACTTAACTTTTTCAATGATTTCAACTAAACGCCATCTCTTGGTTTTGCTCAAGGGACGAGTCTCCATAAGGCGTACTGTATCGCCAACGCTGCACTCATTATTCTCATCATGGGCGTGATACTTCTTTGATTTGTTCACGAATTTTCCATAGATGGGGTGCTTCTCCTTCCACTTAATAGTTACAGTGATCGATTTGTCACCCTTGTTGCTCGATACAACCCCAATGCGTTCTTTACGTAAGTTTCTCTTTTCCATTTCTTGGGATTATTTATTGTTAAGTTCGCGTTGACGCAACTCAGTCTTAACGCGTGCAATCATTTTGCGATCTTGGGTAATCTTAGCAGGATTCTCAAGAGGAGTTACCGCGTGGTTGGCTTTCATTTGCAAATAAGCCTTCTCCATCTCAGCCAGACGCTCCTTGAGGTCGGCAGTGCTAAGCTCTTTGATTTCTTCTTTCTTCATAACTCTTTACACGTTTTGAGTGGGGTCATAGTCGCGACGAACGACAAACTTAGTGGTAACAGGTAGCTTTTGAGCTGCCAAACGCAGAGCTTCCTTAGCGATATCGTAGCTTACACCCTCTACCTCGATGATCATGCGACCGGGAGTAACAGGCGCCACGAAACCTTCGGGCGAACCTTTACCTTTACCCATGCGGACCTCGGCAGGCTTCTTGGTAATAGGCTTATCAGGGAAAATGCGGATCCAAATTTGACCCTGACGCTGCATGTAACGAGTTACAGCAATACGAGCGGCTTCGATTTGACGACCGGTAATCCATTTTGATTCCAAGGTCTTGATGCCAAACGAACCGAATGCCAGCTGGTTGCCACGCTGGGCTACACCCTTCATGCGACCTTTTTGCTGACGACGAAATTTAGTTTTTTTCGGTTGTAACATTGTACTGATTCAATTAATGGTTAACGGTTGTTATTGTTCTTGCGGAAACCGCCACGACGGAAACCCTCTCCACGGGGAGCACGAGCCTCCTTGGTATTGTTAGTGAACTGAGGAGCCAAGTCGCGCTTGCCATAAACTTCACCACGGCAAATCCATACTTTGACACCGAGAACGCCTACCTTGGTGTGAGCCTCTACGAGAGCATAATCGATGTCGGCACGAAGTGTGTGAAGCGGAGTACGACCCTCCTTGAACATTTCAGAGCGAGCAATTTCAGCACCGTTAAGACGGCCGCTGATTTGAATCTTGATACCCTCTGCACCAGCACGCATTGTCGATGCAATAGCCATCTTGATAGCACGACGGTAAGCGATCTTACCTTCTACCTGACGGGCAATGTTAGTTGCTACAATAACTGCATCGAGCTCAGGACGCTTAACCTCATAGATATTGATTTGTACATCTTTGTCGGTGATCTTCTTTAACTCTTCCTTGAGTTTGTCTACCTCCGAACCACCTTTACCGATAATCAAACCGGGGCGCGATGTGCAAACGGTGATAGTGATCAATTTCAGTGTACGCTCGATAACAATACGAGAAACGCTGCATTTAGCTAAACGTACGTTAAGATACTTGCGGAGCTTAGAGTCTTCGAGCAGAGTATCACCGTACTTTTTACCACCGTACCAGTTGGAATCCCAACCACGGATTACACCTAAACGGTTACTGATCGGATTTACTTTCTGTCCCATATTACTTAGACTCTTTAGTTTTATTAGCGATGGTATCAACAATCAATGTAACGTGATTAGAACGCTTGCGAATGCGGTAACCACGGCCCTGAGGGGCTGTGCGGAGGCGTTTGAGCATAGGAGCACAGTTTACAAAAATTGTGCTGATGTACAGCTCGCCGTCTTCGGCTTTTCTTTCATTTTTAGCTTCCCAGTTGGCGATAGCCGAGCGAAGGAGTTTCTCAACGCGGGCAGCGGCCTCTTTGTTAGAGAACTTGAGGATACCGAGAGCGCGATTTACTTC
>CANOKG010000066.1 GCA_947566655.1 uncultured Muribaculaceae bacterium
TTAGAAAAATATCTCAAAATTGACTCTCAATCTTAATACGAGTTAAATTCAAACATACTCTGAGTGGTTAGATGAATTATTAGCTTAAAGTCTTGATCATGCTTATTGGTTTATCAATGAATAGCTGATTATTGGCGAAGCATAATGTAATTCTTAATTTTTAATTCTTAATTTTTAATTTTAAATAATGGCTGACAAGTACAATCAGGCTATCGAAGCCTCAAAAGTAATAACCGATGATGCAGCTGTTGCAGCAGCTGTTGCAAAGATTATTGACGAGAAAGCGGCTGAAAACCGTAATGCCGATGTTTATAAATTCCTTTTCAATTGCATTGACCTCACAACGTTGAAGGCGACCGATTCACAACAGTCGGTAGCCGATTTCACCGAGCGTGTGAATGCTTTTGATGAGGAGCATCCCGAGCTTCCCAATGTGGCTGCAATATGTGTATATCCCAATTTTGCTCAGGTAGTACGTGCTGTCCTTGAGGTGAGCAAGGTCGATATAGCCTGTGTTTCGGGTGGTTTCCCATCGTCACAGACTTTCTCTGAGGTAAAGGTTGCTGAGACAGCTCTCGCTGTCGAGGGTGGCGCCGACGAGATCGACATTGTGTTGAATGTAGGTTATTTCCTTGATGGAGACTATGAGGGTGTAAGTGATGAGATTGAAGAACTGAAAAGCGCCTGCCGCGATTCACGCCTTAAGGTGATACTTGAGACCGGCGCTTTGAAGACTGCTGCCAATATCAAAGCCGCTTCGATACTCTCACTCTACTCGGGTGCCGACTTCCTGAAGACGTCTACTGGCAAGGAATATCCCGGAGCATCGCTCGATGCTGCCTATGTTATGTGTCAATGTATCAAAGAATACTATGAGGCAACAGGTCGCATGGTAGGTTTCAAATGCTCGGGTGGTGTTTCAACTACCGCCGATGCGGTTGCCTACTATACTATTGTGAAGGAAATTCTTGGCGAAAAGTGGTTGACCAACGAGTACTTCCGCATCGGAGCCAGCCGCCTTGCCAACAACCTGCTCGGCGATATTCTCGGCACTGAGACAAAATTCTTCTAACTTAACCAACACCGCCTTGTTACCTTGACGGGTGCAAGGCGGTTAATATATTTAGCTCGTTTGAGCTCGATGTGTTGAATTTGACACAATATATTATAACCCAATCAATGAATTACTGGATAATAATCAACGAGGAGGAAAAGGGCCCGTTTACGGTCGAGGAACTTGCTGCCTTCGAGATAGCTGCCGATACCCCTGTGTGGTGTGATGGAATGGCCCAATGGCAATCTGCCGCTACTGTTCCTGAGTTGGCTCACCTTATTCCTCTCCCGGCTGTAGCGCCCGCCGAAGAGCCAGTTGTCATCTCCGAGCCTCAAATTGTTGCTGAGGCACCGGTTGCTGAGACAATCAACCAACCACATGAAACGACAACTAAGACGGTGATATACGCTCCGGCCAATGCCATACCCCCCGGTTATGTAGCCATACAGCAAGGCGAGATAAAGTGCCCCAACTATCTTGTATTTGCAATATTGTCGACAATCATTTGTTTTCTGCCCCTCGGTATATGTGCCATCATTTGCTCTACCAAGGTTAAAAAACACTTGAAAGCAGGTGATATAGCCAAAGCTATGAAGATGTCGGAACGCACTGCCCTGTTCGTCATCCTGAGCATCGTGGTGTGGCTTATATGGATGCCGTTCTCGGTGGTGTTCGCTCTTATATAACTCTCTTCTCCAATCTTTTCACGCTGTCGACAACCATGGAAAAACTCATGCAGTACCTGTGGCAACACAAGTTGCAGATTACCAGCGGTATGAAAACCGTCGACGGTTGTTCCTTGCAGATTATCGACCCCGGACGGCTAAACACCGATTCGGGTCCCGACTTCTTTAATGCCAAGATAAAAATCAACGGCCAGCTCTGGATCGGTAACATCGAGATCCATGTCAGAGCCTCCGACTGGTATCGTCATGGACATGACAAAGACCGGGCCTATGACTCGGTTATTCTTCATGTAGTTGGCGTGAGCGACCGTAGCATCAGAGTTAACGATGGCCGTGTGATACCTCAACTGCAGCTCCCTTGTAATCCCGATTTTGCCGCGCTTTATGCCCGGTTGGTGAACTCTTCGCGTGGAGAGCCAATTCCTTGTAAAAAAGTTGTTGGAGAACTCGACAGCCTTAAGCGGGCCGATTGGCTCGGAGCGATGGGTTTTGAACGCCTTCAAATGAAGGTCGACCGTATAATATCGCTCTTGGAATCCATGGCCGGTGACTGGGAAGAAGCCACTTATATTACGCTCTCAAGGGCTTTGGGATTCAATACCAATAGCGAGCCTTTCGAGCGGTTGGCACGTTCGCTGCCGCTGAGATACATACGCAAGCATGCCGATTTCCCTATCCTTATCGAGGCGATGCTCTTAGGTCAGGCCGGATTACTCGAGACCGCGCCCGACTCTAATATCTATGCCTCTCATTTGAAGCAGGAATATAACTTCATGGCTATCAAATTCAGTCTTCATCGCCCCGACATACAATGGAAGATGTCGCGTATGCGTCCGGCCAACCTACCCCATCGCCGTATCGCTTTACTCGCACGACTGCTTACATCGCGCAATTCCATGCTTTCAAACATCTTGTCTATAACCGATACTGATAAAGCCATCGATTTCTTCAATCGGCCTCTCGATGGATATTGGCGCCATGCCTTTACGCTCAACAACAGCGTGGGTGAAGAAACCAACACCCCGGTAGCGCTTAGCCGCACGTCGGTCAACACACTCATGATCAATGTTGTTATTCCGCTTATGTATGCCTGGGGACAAGTGAGAGGCGACTATAAATACATGGATCGGGCCGTTGAACTGTTGGAAGCGACACCGGCCGAACATAACCGTCTCACCCTACCCTTCGAACAGGCCGGCATCGAGCTTAAAACCGCTCTTGACTCGCAAGCTCTCATTCAAGTGAAACGTAACTACTGTGACGAAGGAAAATGTCTATATTGCCGCGTAGGCCATATCATGTTAAGTCACGCGGCTGCCTATCACCCATCAACCCGATGAATTCATATAAAACTGCAGAAACTCAAGCGTATAACGATATAAAAACGGCTAAAAACGGCCGAAAACAACAACTTAAGTTTATATCCTACATGCAGGTGATAGGCATAATCCTTGTTGTTTTGGGGCATTCCATGCACGAGTATCCCGAGCGGCACGGTTATGGCACCCTACTCTACCAGCTTATCTACAGTTTCCACATGCCGCTTTTTATGTTTGTATCAGGCTTTCTGATGATATATTCGGCTCGAGGTCGCGACAGTTTGGCCGGCTGGACGGGTTTCTTCAGATCAAAAGCCAAGCGGTTGCTATTGCCGTTTATAACTCTCTCGGCTGTAACATTTTTTCCGCGTGCCGCGATGTCATCGATGGCCGATGACTCTGTAGAGATGTCGGTACAATCATTCCTCAGGTCATTTATCTTCCACGACAACCTTGTAATACCGTTTTTTTGGTTTTTACAAGTCCTTTTTGTGCTCTTGGTCACAAGCTATACTATATATCTGTTATTTCGATTTTTCCGTGTAAAGGAACTGTATTTCTATATTTTTACTACCATTGTCGGTATTCTTCTTTATGTAAAAGGAGATCGGTTACTCACCTTTTTTTCTCTTTGTGAACTGTTTGATGTAGCAGTTTATTTTGCCATAGGAATGGTCTATGCCCGTTATTGCAAATCGGTCGACCGATTGATACCTTGGGGTTCGCCGGCCGTTTGTGTTACATTGATTTTAGCTTGGATATCAATGTTCTATCTATATAAATGTGATGTGGCATCCAAACCATTGTGCACAACTATGGGAATAGCAATGTGCATGAGTGTGTCGAAAATACTTGAAAAGTTTGACCACACCTTTATAGACCATTTGATAGGTGCCAACTACACGATCTTCCTTCTTTCGTGGTATTGTAATATTGCCTCCCAGCAAGTGCTCCACCACTTTGTAGAGCTGCCATGGTGGTGTTATTCGGCTTTATCCCTATTCTCAGGCATCTACATTCCCTGGGCAGTGTACCGGATTATGAGTGAGGAGTTAGGAATTAGGAATTAGGAATTTATTATAGAGTAGAATTTATGGAGAAGGAGAATATTGTTAAAAATAAATCAAGGGCATTTGCTATACGTATAGTTAATCTGTACAAACATCTTTGTGAAAACAAAAAGGAATTCGTTATCTCTAAGCAAATTCTTCGAAGTGGGACATCTATTGGTGCAAATGTTGCAGAGGCTTTGTGTGGAATATCAAAAAAAGATTTCCATGCTAAGATGTATGTTGCTTTCAAAGAGTGCGTTGAGTCTCAATATTGGTTAGATATCCTACATCAAACAGATTACTTATTACCCGAAGAATTCCAGTCAATGAATGATGATTGTGAAGAACTCCGAAAACTTCTGAGTAGCATTACCAAAACAACAAAAGAAAGAATGAAGGGATTGGGAGTGAGGAATGAAGGCTTTTGATTTATTTCAATCCCTAATTCTTTGCAAAGCAAAGCGGCCAAAGACCGATGACCTCACTCCTAATTCCTCATTCTTAACTACTCCTAATTGAAGAAGCTGTTCAGGCGGGTTATTGCGTAGTTGGGACTGCTGTGGCGATACAGAATGTCGTAGACCGCATCCAATATTGGCATCTCTACTCCATAATTGGCGTTTATCTCGTGCATACATTTGGTGCCGTAGTAGCCTTCGGCTGTCTGCTCCATTTCCATACGGGCCGATTTGACCGAATAGCCACGTCCTATCATCGAACCGAAATTGTGGTTGCGGCTGAAACGTGAATAGGCGGTAACCAACAAGTCCCCAAGGTATACTGAGTCGGTGATGTCGCGATGCCGCGGGTCGACAGTGTTCAAAAAGCGAGCCATTTCCTTGGCCGCATTGCTAACAAACATAGCCAGCAGATTGTCGCCCAACTTCAGCCCATGGATAATTCCGGCGCCGATCGCATAAACATTTTTCAACACTCCGGCATATTCAATACCATCCACGTCATCGCTCAGGATAACACGTGAATTGCCACTCTCGATCATTTTGCCAAAATTTTTTCCCTTGGCAATGTCATTACACCCGATAGTGAGGAAGCTGGGGTGGTTGAGCGCAACTTCCTCGGCGTGACATGGACCGCTCACCACAAGCAGGTTCTCGCGTTTTACACCAAAACGTTCGATCATATAATCGGTTACCAACCGGTTCTCATCGGGCACGATACCCTTTATGGCCGTGATAATATTTTTGTCATTGAGCGGCAGGGTGATCTTGTCGATATGGGATTTGAAGTAGGGCGAAGGCATTGCAAGGAGTAGGGTAGACGATTCGGCTACAGCCTGGTTTATATCGTCGGTAAAGAATATACGTTCGACATCAAACGGTATGCCTGTGAGATAGACTGGATTGTGGCGCAGAGCAATGAAATCGTCGATGCGGTCGCGACGGCGCATGTACCACGTTATTGTTTCGCAATTATTCATAAGAAGGCGCGCCAAAGCTGTAGCCCAGCTTCCGCCACCCATCACAGCTATGTGTCCTAAGGAATTTTCCACGGTGAAAGTATGTTTTGAGATAAAACACTCAAATTATGGGTATTGTTTTGTTATGTTTGAAAAGAGTATGTTTGAATTTAATCTTGAAATTCAAACATACTCCAATGTCTATTCTTTGTGTCGGGTAGTTAGGCCTCGGCTGCCTTCGATGCGTTCTCTATCCAGGCTGAAACGCCTTCCTGCCCGGGATTCTTAAGCTCGAGTTTGAATTTTTTGTTGATGCCACATAGCTCCTGGAAGAGCTTGCCGGCTCCCTGTTGGCCCAGCATCTCGACGGTAAATACTCCGGCTTTGTATAGAGGTGCTACCCATTCGGTCGGAACTCCAACAGCGCCAAAAGCGGCCTCGTTGTCGCGACGTTGTGTTTTCTCGGGGCGCATCTGGGGGAACAACAGCACCTCCTGAATGTTTGGCTGGCCGGTCATTACCATTACAAGGCGGTCGATTCCCATACCCATGCCCGATGTCGGAGGCATGCCATATTCGAGAGAGCGCACGAAGTCCTGGTCTATTATCATCGCCTCATCATCGCCCTTGTCGGCAAGTTTCATCTGCTCTACAAAGCGTTCATACTGGTCGATCGGGTCGTTAAGTTCTGAATAGGCATTGCAAAGCTCCTTGCCGTTGACCATAAGTTCGAAACGTTCTGTAAGCTCGGGGTTGTCGCGGTGTTTCTTGGTAAGGGGCGACATCTCGATAGGGTAGTCGATAATGAACGTGGGCTGGATATACTTGCCTTCGCTGGTCTCGCCAAATATTTCATCGATGAGTTTACCTTTACCCATAGTGTCATCGATCTCAATATCGAGTTTCTTGCACACTTCACGCAGGGCTGCTTCGTCCATGCCGGTGATGTCGATACCTGTGTTCTCCTTGATTGCATCGATCATGGTGACGCGGCGGAATGGAGCCTTGAACGAGATCACGTTGTCACCGACTTTAACCTCGGTGCAACCGTTTACATCAAGACAAATCTTCTCAAGCAGCTGTTCGGTAAATTCCATCATCCAGTTGTAATCCTTGTAGGCCACGTATATCTCCATGCAGGTGAACTCGGGGTTGTGGGTGCGGTCCATTCCTTCGTTACGGAAGTTCTTGCCAACTTCATAGACACCGTCAAAACCTCCTACTATAAGACGTTTCAGATACAGCTCGGTGGCTATGCGAAGGTATAGATCGATGTTGAGCGAGTTATGGTGGGTTATGAACGGGCGTGCGCTGGCTCCACCGGCTATTGATTGCAGAATGGGGGTCTCGACCTCCATGTAGCCGTGGTCGTTGAAGAACTGACGCATCGAGTTCATGATCTTGGTGCGTTTCACGAAGATATCTTTCACGCCATCGTTGACGATAAGATCGACATAGCGGCGACGGTAGCGAAGTTCGGGGTCATCGAATGCATCGTAGGTAACACCGTCTTTCACCTTCACGATTGGCAGCGGACGCAGCGACTTGCTCAGTACAACAAGGTTGGAAGCGTGTATTGAGATCTCGCCGGTTTGGGTGCGGAATACATATCCCTCGACTCCTACAATATCACCGATGTCGAGAAGCTTTTTGAAAACAACGTTGTAAAGGTCTTTGTCATCGCCCGGGCATAGTTCATCGCGGTTGAGGTAGATTTGAATACGACCTGTAGAATCCTGCAACTCCATGAAAGCGGCTTTACCCATAATACGGCGACCCATAATGCGACCGGCAACAACGACCCCGCGTTTCTCTTCAGCCTCATCGCTGAAGTTTGCCTTTATCTCATCGGCATGGGCGTTGACTGGCCACATGGCGGCAGGGTAGGGTTCAATACCACGTTGACGCATCTCGTCGAGCGAGTTGCGACGTATAATTTCTTGTTCGCTTAATTCAAGTATATTCATAGTCGGGGTAGGGTGATTATTCTGTTTAAATAGGAAATTTTTTGTTGTTTTGGGCTACAAAATTAGTAATTTGGACAGAAATATTCAAAGTATTGCTCTTCTATCTCGTTGAAAATTTGTATTTTTGCGCTTATAATACAATTTTTATTAACCAATCTGTTTTCTTATGAAGAAACTTCTACTCACTCTCACTTGCCTGCTGGCTCTGTTCACTGCCATGGCAGGTACCGTTACGTTTGATTTCAAAACCAATGATTTCGGTTTGCCAAACGATGGAAACACGTATACCACTAATGGAACCAAGGTTACCAATGATGGAGTAACTATAACCTTAAATGCTACCAGTACAAATGCGTGGCGTTATTGGAGCGATGGTTTGCGGGTTTATAAGAACAAAAATGCATCCATGTTGTTCAATGCAGGGGAAAGCAAAATCTCCAAAATTGAATTTACTCAGAAATCGGGTGTTGTGACCAAGTATACTGCCGGAGACGGTGCTGAAACAGATGTTTCAGGCGGTTCTTTCTCTATAGCATGCGATGCTTCGGAGATAAATGTTGCATTGAATGTAGCTAATAACGGTGCTATCTATACTGTTACTGTTACAACCGATGCCGATGGTGGTTCAAGTGAACCTGAGGTACCGGTAGAAAATGTCAAGGTAGACAACATTCAGGCTCTCATTACTGCCAATGCTGATCTGAAGGACGGAGATTCAACCGAAACATTCGAACTCACTAATCCTGTTACCGCAATCTATCAAAACGGTGTGAATCTTTATGTCAAAGATGATACCGGGTATATGATGTTTTATGGTGCTACAACACAAACGTACAACAACGGTGACATTATTCCTGCCGGTATTACAGGTAAGTTCTGTATTTACAAGGGTCTTCCTGAATTTAAATTCGATAAGGAATCGATGAAGGAAGCTACTGCCGGTGAGGCAGTTGAGCCTATAGCTACTACTGTTGATGATGCTGCTGGTGAAGGACTCAATGCTTTCATTAAGTTGTCGGATGTCTCAATTCCGGTTGTTAATGGCCGAAACTTTACAATCGCCGATGGTGATGCTACAATTCCGGGCTATAATACTTTCTTTGTTAATTTATCGGAGGGCGAGAATCTTAACATTATCGGGTTTGTAAGCTACTATTACGATACTTATCAGATTCTTCCACTTCTAATCGTTAATGCTTCGGGTCAAGAACTTGTGTCGAAGCCTTTATTCAATCCCTCCGCTTCCAATAAAATCGAAGCCGGTACATTAGTTGCGATTTCAACAGCAACCGCCGGAGCATCGATCTATTATACTGTAAACGGTGACGAACCTACAACTTCATCCACACTCTATTCAGCACCTTTTGCTATCAATGAAGATGTAACTGTAAAGGCAATTGCTGTCAAAGAGGGTATGGCCAATAGTTCTGTCGCCACTATTGTATACTCTGTCAAGACCGAGGATGTAGGCTCTGCAATGTTCAATTTCGCTAAGCCTGAAACTCTTACTCCCGCCTATCCTGCCGACATTAATGGTGAAGGTCTTGTAGAAGATGGTACTACCGGAAATAAGTATGCTGCCATCAGCAACAAACATTTCAATGTAGGTAATGTAGCTGTTTCAAATACCAAAGGAATCTCTACCGATGCAAGGTTGTATTATCAGTCATCTGGTAAAATCCAGTTACGTGTCTTTAATGGTGGATCTACTGTCATTGAATCAACCGATCCAAACAATAATATAACCAAGATTGTATTTACCTATAACAACGGTTCATCGAGTTATACCAAAGTTAAAGCTCCTGAGATAGGTGAATGGACAGCAAAAGCCGGCACCTGGACCGGTAACGCTTCGAAAGTAGTGTTTAACTACACCGGAACGCAACAGATAAATTCAATCGAGGTGACATGTGCCAACGGTGTTACCGAGGGTAATCCTATCATTGACAAGGATCCGCAGCTTATTGAGGTTGCTTCGATCAAGGAGTGGTTGGATGCTAATGTTGATGTGGCCGTGGGCAAGGATAGCTTCGACAGCTACAAGTTCACATGCCCGCTCTCAGTTGCCCGCAAGATCGGCAACAACCTTTATGTTACCGATGGTAAGGACTGGATGCTCGTGTTCTCTCGTGAGCAGATGCCCGCTTATAACAACGGTGACATCATTCCTGCCGGTGTTGAGGGTGTTTATTCCAATTATAACGGTCTGCCCCAGATGAAACCTGTAACCGCTACTCTTGGTGAGGCTACTGCCGGTGAAGCAATCGAGCCGATAGTTACCACACTCGACAAGTATACCGAGCTTGGTGCGAGCGCCTATGTGAAATTTGTTGATGTAAACCTCACTGATCTTAATGGCCGTGACTTTAACGTTACCGACGGTACAACTGTAGCTGCGGGATATAACATTTACAATCTCGAAGGCCTCGAGAATGCCGATCATGTCGATATAGTTGCATTTGTAGGGCTCAGGTTTGAGAATTATCAGATCAATATTGCCGATCTGCCCACTCCCAATGTTTCGGCCGGTATCAACGAGGTAACCACCGATAGCAATGCCCCTGTTGAATACTTCAACCTTCAGGGTATGCGCGTAGAGAATCCGCGTCAAGGTGGTCTGTACATCAAGCGCCAGGGCAACACCGTAAGCAAAGTGCTCGTAAAGTAAAAACGATTCTCATCCAAAACAACAAAAATGGCATCCACTCCGGGTGCCATTTTTTGTTGGAGTTACAATTCATTTTCAAACGATTTTCATGGTCAGAGCGTTACTATATCAGGAATATTCACTATATTTGCACTTATAAACAGAGGCTTATGAAACTCATTGAACTCAACCTCCAACGCATCATAGACCTTTGCCGCAGGCATAAGGTAAAGTCGCTTGCAGTCTTTGGCTCTATCCTTACCGATAGATTCAACGACCAAAGTGATGTGGACTTGCTTGTAGACTTTGAGCCAACTGATCCTGAGAAGTTTGATTATGTCACCAACTTCTTTGACTTGCAGGATTCTTTAGAATCTTTATTAAAGCGAAAAGTGGATTTGGTGGTTGGTAGTGGTTTGAGAAATAAATACTTCATCAATAACGTAAACCGTACTAAACAAATAATATATGGATGAAAGTATCCTAAAATACCTTGAGGATGTGCGGTTGGCGTGTGAGGACGTTGAGCAATTCTTTGTTAATTATCCCAATCGTTTTGATGTGTTTTCCAATGACCGCCTGATGATTCGAGCGGTTGAACGTTCTGCAGAGATAATGGGTGAAGCAATAAACCGAATACTGAAAAAAGAGCCTGATTTCAGTCTGCCTAACGCAAGAGCGATAGTACAAACTCGTAATCGTATAATCCACTCCTACGAAAAGGTAGAAAATGAATTTCTATGGGGATTGGTAAAACGACATATCCCTGACCTTAAAAAAGACGTTGAACGCATCCTTGCTGAATGCGAGGAACAATACAATTGTGAAATCAATACAGATTCTGATTGTGAGTAATCTATCCCATGCAGTTCGCGATAACGTGCTGAGAGAACTAAACATCCATTAATATACATTTTGTGTAAACTGGCGTGTAAACCACGATAATATATATAGAAAATCCTCGCCAAGGCGGTCTGTACATCAAGCGCCAAGGCAACACCGTAAGCAAAGTGCTCGTGAAGTAATCAGCACCGATTGCAATAAAATTTAAAGTGGCATCCAACCGGGGTACCACTTTTTTTGCCCCGATGTAAATTAACGTGAGTTCGATGAAAACTAAGTGATTGAAAATTTGGTGGTTAGCGATAA
>CANOKG010000067.1 GCA_947566655.1 uncultured Muribaculaceae bacterium
TCCTACTGCGTTGCCGTTACGCCGTCTCAGACGTTTGATACTCGGGTGTGTGCGTAGAATGCTTGTAACTTTTATTCGGTAGTCTCCACCGCCTCTTGATTGTAAAGAGTCACGGAATGACCGCCCTATATCCCGCAAGAGTAGTTCGGCTTCGGGAACAAGATAGGGGAGCGAGTGTGTTAGTTTGTCGACATAATAATCCTCACACGATGTCACATGAACGATAGGTCGCTTGATGTGCCAGGCATCCATCTCGCTATTGATAGGATCGATACCGAGCGATTCAGCGGCATTGATGTGCAGATAGTTGCTGTCGTTAAACGTGCGGCCCGGTTTTAGAGAATGGTCAACATTGAGTCTTATTCCTCCGGGAGGCATGCTGTCAAGTCTTGTTTCCCAAACGTTAGGCTTGGGATATAGGGTAAGTATGTCACATATAGCCATACTGTCGGCCGTGAATTTCGCTTTAGAAATTGTCGGTGTGGTTGGAGCCAATGTCATGCGCGCTGTGCCTATGATGATGACGATAGCAACAACTAAAATCGCGAGATCAATTATCGCTGCCCTAATTAAAATAGTGCGACGTTTCATCACGTAAGGCTGTCAAATAAGTTGTCGCAGGCGTTTTCCAGCAAGTCAAGGACCAATTCAAATCCTTCAGCCCCTTCATAGTAAGGGTCGGGAACATGGTCATAGCGTGTGGCTTTTGTAAAATAACGGGACATAGGCACAATCTTTTCCATAGCTTCGGGCGATGGTGCGAGTTCCTTTAGGTCGCTTATGTTGCCTGAGTCCATGCCAATAATAAGATCAAAACGATCAAAATCGCTCTCACTTATCTGGCGCGCATGGTGGGTGAGCTCATAGCCGCGGCGGCGTGCATGTATTCTCATCCTATGGTCGGGAAGTTGCCCTGCGTGCCAATTGCCTATGCCCGCTGAGTCTATTTCCCAATCGGCAAAGTTTCCACGTTCTGTGACTACTTGTCTAAAAATTTCATCAGCAGCCGGTGATCGGCAAATATTGCCGAGGCACACAAACAAAACTTTTCGAGGTTTAGCTTCATTTTTATTTATATTATTAATATCTGGTATCATAGTTCAATCTTTTTCTTGTTACCCGAATGGTGTTTCGCCAAATGATTGGCATAATTGTTAATAGCACGCATCCAGACACGTAGTCGGCTCCACAACGGTGATGCCGTGCCTGAGATGTCAGTGGCGAGTGGATCGGTGAATGATTCAATATTGGCATCTTCACCAAACTGTTCGGGGTAGATCAGCAACATATTATTGTTGTTGAAGTAGCTTTGTAGGAAGTCGGGCAGATCCTTCATCCAGCCAGAATAAGAAACCGAGTTGGCACGTGCCATAATTACTACAAAAAGGTCGTCATCGAGAATGCGGTTTGAGAGCAGTATGAAGTCGTCGGTCGTTTGGATATCGCGGTACTCATGGCGAGTGTCTATATGTGCGCGATGTATAACGGCACGTATCAACGGTGTAACCTTGGGATCACAGCAAAATATGATGCGGCATCCGAGCTCTCGGCTCAACCGACCTAAAGATCTTATCCAGCGTGCGAAACCTGTCTCATACTCGGCTTTTGCCGGAACCCATACCACAATACGTCGTACGGTGTTATATGGTATATAGCAACGCGTTATAACGAGCATGCGGTTGGTTTGCCGTTGTAATTGTTCAAGTTTGGAACCAAGAAAACTGTCGATTACATTAAGTTTTCGGTGCATTCCAAGCACAACACTGTTTATGTCACGTTCCTCGATGATATTGACAAGTCCGGTAACAGTGTTAAGATCGTAACGTTCAATCGGGGTGAGTAATGTATCGGTTGCCGCGGCTGTTTTTTCGGCTAACTCCAGAGAGTTTCGGCCTACCGCTTTTGATGACGCGCTGTTGTCACCTCTGACATGGACAGCAAACAGCGAGTCGTTAATTCGCGAACCGTTGCTTCTCATAAGCAGAGCCAGTTCGACAAGTGAGCCGGCTGTAAGCGGGTTGGCCACCGGTATAAGTATGTTCTCGCGCTTTGGACTTGTATCTTTGTTGGGTGTTGAATCGCTTTCCTGTAGCATTGCTATCTTTATTCGTGTAGCTGCCTGAGCTGTAACGATAGGAGCTAATGCACAGGTTACAAGTATTACAAGAATGGTGCCGTTAAGTATAGTCTCATCCATCAAGCGGTGGCCGTTGGCATCAAACATGTTGTAGCCAATGGTTACAACAGCAAGAGCGACCGCGGTATGGGCAGTTGTCAAGCCAAACATCATGCGTCGGCCTGAGGCCGACATCTTAAATATCATTTGTGCAACCCGAGCCGGTATCCATTTGCCTATCAGAGCTACAGCCAGCATAACAAAGGCAATCCCTAAGGTAGATGATTGGCCAATCACTTTTATGTTGATCATCATGCCAACTCCTATAAGGAAATATGGTATGAATAATGCATTGCCTACAAACTCGATACGTCCCATAAGTGGAGAGGTAGGCGGTACATAGCGATTCAGAACCAAGCCGGCGAAGAATGCTCCGAGAACTTCCTCCATGCCTATTATCTTAGCAATCCATGCCGATAGGAAAACTAAAGCCAGAATGAATACATATTGGGTTACCTTGTCACCATAGCGTTTGAAAAAGAAACGGGTGAGCCGAGGATAAATAAATAAGATTGCTAAGCAATATATAGAGAGCCGTCCAAGCAATAACGCCAGTTCCACAGTGTCAAGCTGCCCTACATTATGTATGTTGACAGCTCCGGCTAAAACTAACAGTGATCCTATAACGGCCACGATGGTAGCCACGATGGAGATAAGAACCGATTGGCTTTTTGTAACACCATAGCGGGCGGCTACAGGATAACCTATCAATGTGTGTGACGCATACATTGATGCCAGCAATGTTGACGTGAGCCAGTCTATGTTGAGAATGTATACGCTCGCTAATACACCAATGATCATTGGAATAAGGAACGTAAGCAATCCAAATATCAGCCCTCTCTTAAGATTGAGCTTCAGATGGTACATGTCGATTTCCAGTCCGGCCAGAAACATCAGGTAAAGAAGTCCGACCTGTCCAAAAATATTGAAACTGCTGTCTCGGTCAAGAATGTTTAGCCCAAAAGGTCCGACAACTACACCGGCCGCTATCATTCCAATGATGTGGGGTATCTTAAGGCGGTTAAGCAGTACCGGAGCGAGCAAAATGATGACAAGCACGATAAAGAATATCGTGACAGGATTGGTCACCAAAGGTTGACTTGATGCCAGTATGCAACTTAACGTGTTCAAATATTAAAAATATAGTAAGTGGGATAATCTCCAAAATTAAAGAGATTTAACGTCTTTTCCAGCCGTTGGATATGAGGTATTGTGCAATTTGCACTGCGTTAAGTGCTGCACCTTTCTTTATTTGGTCTCCAACAATCCATAGGCTGAGACCACACTCGTTGGTAAGATCCTGACGTATACGGCCTACATGTACCGGGTCTTTGCCTGTTACATCAAGTGGCATTGGATAACGTTTCAGTGAAGGCTCATCAACCACTACAACGCCGGGTGCTTTTGATAGTGCTTCGCGTGCCGTTGCCACACTGATAGGTTTTTCTGTTTCAATCCATACCGCTTCGCTGTGGGCGCGCATTACAGGAACGCGAACACAGGTGGCGCTTACTTCAAGGTTGCCGGCATGCATTATCTTCTTGGTCTCACGGTTCATTTTCATCTCTTCCTTAGTGTAGTCGTTGTCGGTGAAAACGTCAATGTGGGGAATTACATTGTAGGCAAGTTGATAGGCAAATTTATTTACAGTAGGTTCTTCACCGCGGCTAAGTTGTGCATATTGTTCAATCAATTCGGCCATAGCCGATGCGCCTGCACCGCTCGCAGCCTGGTATGTGGCAACATGAACTCGTTTTATTGGCGAAATATCGTGTAATGGCTTCAGCGCCACTACCATTTGGATTGTAGTGCAATTGGGATTGGCGATGATGCCGCGTGGGGTGTTGAAAGCATCATTGCCGTTAACTTCGGGCACTACAAGAGGTACATCGGATTCCATTCTGAATGCACTCGAATTGTCGATCATCAGAGTACCGTGACGAGTTATAGTATCGGCAAATTCAATTGATGTTGAACCACCGGCCGAGACAAACGCAATGTCAATATCCTTAAAATCATCACCATGAACAAGTTCCTTAACGATATACTCTTTGTCACGGAATTTGTAAACTGTTCCGGCCGAACGTTTGGAACCGAAAAGGGTAAGTTCATCGATAGGGAAATTTTGTTCGTCAAGAACGCGAAGAAACTCCTGACCTACGGCGCCGCTGGCACCAACAATAGCGATATTCATTTTCAGCAGTGGGATTAAAATATCAGTGATTAACAAAACATTCTATACCTGAGCATTCATTTAGAACGAACTCTATAGGCTTTCAAGCCGCAAAGGTACGAAAAATTATTTAATGAAAGAACCTAATTACTTATCAATATGCTGCTGAAAATCCAATTTCAGATAAATTTCAAAGTGTTTACTGATCTATTTTTGACTTATTGAGACTTTTAGAGTATGTTTGAAATTAACTCTCAATCTTAATACGAGTTAAAACCAGACAGGCTCTTAAATATTTCACTGCCGCTGATGTCGATACCAAATAAACGTTGAATTTCTCCCGAGTGCTTCATTTCTTTTGCCGGCATGTGGTAAAGCATTCCGTTGTCTATCAGAGCTATGTCATCACAAAGATTTAATGCAATATCAAGTTCGTGGGTCGAAAAAATTATGCATTTATTCTCGTTGTGGGCCAACTTTTGTAACAAAGTACCGAGTTCATATCGATTGGGCATATCAAGAAATGAAGTGGGTTCATCAAGCAATATTACAGGAGTGGATTGGGCTAATGCACGGGCAATCATTATTCGTTGACATTCACCATCGCTCATCGTGTCCATTGTGCGGTGGGAATATTCGGCCATACCTACCAATGCCAACGATGACTTGACTACATCTATGTCCTCCGGTCGAGTACGGCCTATCCAGTTGGTGTAGGGTGCCCGTCCCAGCTCTACGACATCCTCACACGTCATGTTGGGTATGCGTGTACGCGCTGTGGTCACGAATGATAGAATGAGAGCCAGGTTGTGTTGTTTTATTGAGCTTATATTTTTGCCGTTCAATATTATTGAGCCGGTATAGGCGCGGTTTAGTCCGGCTATGGCTCGCAGTAATGTCGATTTACCACTTCCATTTCGGCCTAAAAGTGCTGTTAATTTGCCTTTTGCGAAAACGCTATTAACATTGTCAAGTAATACTCGGTCACCGAAGCCTATAGAAAAATCTTTCAGCGTTATCATACTGTGATAGATTTGTTTCTTAATACGACCCATACAACTATCGGGATGCCTATAAGGGCCGTGATTGCATTTATAGGAAGAGTCAGCCATTTGGATATTATATCGCAAGCTAACAGAACTGCCGCTCCGGTCAGCATCGCACCTGGGATGAGCAGCCTGTGATCACTGTTGTTAAACAGCATGCGTGTAACGTGTGGTATAGCGAGGCCTATGAAGCCGATAGGTCCGCAGAAGGCGGTCGTAGTGCCGGCCAGCAATGTTGTGGAGATGAAAATCAATGACCGCGAGCGCCTGTTATCCATCCCCATTGTTATGGCATATTCTTCTCCAAGTAACAGCAAATTAAGTGGTTTGATAGTGATGACTGCAAGTATAAGGCCGGCAATGACAGCCGGAATCATGACATATAACTGAGATGTAGTTACATCGCTGAGCGATCCCATTGTCCATATTATGAACGCTTTTAACGATTCCTCTTTGCTAAGGTATTGAAGAATTTGTACAATGGCACTTACTCCCGACGAAAACATCATGCCAAGTATAAGTATTACCATGATATCCTTGATGCGATGTCCTACACCGGCAATGATGACAAGTAGCGTGGCGGCACCGAGCCAAGCGGCTCCGGCTATCCCTATGTTGCCGACAATAAGACTTTGCCCAAATATCGGAGCGCCAAGCATGAAAATTGCTACTCCGAGCGATGCTCCTGAACTGATGCCGAGCACGTATGGTCCCGCGAGAGGATTCCTGAATAGGGTTTGCATCTGCAAACCGCTTACCGATAGCGCAGCACCGGCCAGTAACGCCACTACAGCTTTTATAAGTCGTATGTTGATTACAATGCTTGCAGTCATGGCAGGGCATTCCCCACCGGTCAGTGCATGCCATACGTCGGCAAGCGGTATAGGAGTGCTTCCTACAGAGAGGTCTGTTACTAACAACAGTAATGTCGTTGCCCCCAGGAGTATGAATAATATAGTCGAGCGCGATTTCATTTCAACTGTTTGTAATATACGAAGTCGTCGCTGATTAACTCGGGGTGAAATATCTTTGTAAGGTCGCGCAGAACAAGGTCGGGGGTTATGATCGCTGTTTCATAGAACAGATTGCCGCCACCTGGCGTAGATTGCCGATTGTTATTATATACGTAGCCGTTCATAAAGCAACGCGTATCGGTGAATTTGGGACATGATTTGGCCAGATCTTCGAGACTCTTACATTGACCTACATCAAGCCACATGTCGGCCATGGAGGTTAATGCGTATGCTTCTTCAAGGTCTATAGCCGAAGATGCGCTACCGATGGCTTTATCGTAGATGTACTTACCTCCAGCATCGGTGATAAGTGTGACAACATAGCTGTCGGCCGATGGCATATACCAAGTGTTACCGTATGGTGTGTTGACCATAACCGTAGGCGCTTCTATAATGTGGTCGGAAACCATATCCTTTAGCATGTTGTAGCGGGTGGCGATAGAGTCAAATTTTATCTCGGATGTTGTCCTTTTATTTATAATCTCACCGAACGCTATCAGCCACTCAGACTTGCCTAAGGGAGACTGCTCTACATAGTCGCCTATATATATGTAGGGTATACCCAGCTCTTTGAGTCTTGGCTCCATAGGACTGGCCGAGTAGAGTCCGTAAAGCATAACAAGATCAGGGTCAAGCGACAACAGCTTCTCATAGTCAATGTTGCCTTCATAACCAACATCTCCGATCTTATTACGATGTTGTGTTATGTATTCGTTTGATATATAATCAATGCCCGATACTCCAACAATCTTGTCGACCGAATCAAGTAAGTCAAGCATCGCTATGTAAGTGCCCGACATTACTATGATGCGTTCAGGTGTATGGTCTATTACAGTGCCGTTGAATCCATCTGGTGGGACTTCGCCATCGCGTGCTATGAAAAGTGATGAGGTGATGCTGTCGGCGCCTTGCCAAGGATTCAAGGCGTTGATGAGTGTACTCGATTTTCCTTCAGCGCCTTTTATTTCGAATCCTGATGCGTAAGAAGGGGTATAAAGATCGATGTTATAATTTTCAAGTGATGTTGTTGGCGAAGTATGTGACCTGCACGACGCCAATATCGTCAAGCTTATGAAGGCTAAAATTATGGTCGATTTGTTCATCGGTAGTAAAATTTTGGTATAATGCCTGTGAAAAACTCGAGGTTCATGCCAGGTATGGGCGTGGTTATAGTCTTGGATTCACACCATGTGCAATAACCATTTCGTTGTCAAAGGTACAAATAAAAACCAATCAAACCAAACATTTACCGGCTCTACGACATGTTTGTCAAAATACGAGCCGATATTACCAATTACGTACCTACCTGGCTTGTCGTGGTAACGACTTGTTTGTGAATTGTGTCAATAATTTTGGTCCATTATTAATTGATACTTAAAAATTAAAGTGTACCTTTGCGCTAAACATACTCTAAACCATATCCTGAAAAATGAATCGACCTCTTCCGGCAGAACAGAAGCAATGTATGACAAATTATCGTTGGGTAATTTGTTCGATGTTGTTCTTTGCACTTGTAATCAACTATTTGGATCGTCAGGTTTTATCTCTGACATGGAAAAATTTTATCGCACCTGAGTTTCATTGGACTGATGCCGACTATGGTTTTCTTACCGGAGTGTTCTCTATTGTTTATGCCATAGCGATGCTGCTTGCCGGTAAACTCATTGATAAGTTGGGTACTCGCGCGGGCTATGTGACAGCAATTGTCGTGTGGTCGACTGGTGCTTGTCTGCATTGTGTATGTGGAATTTTTACCTGTGGATTTGTTACCGGTGACTGGATATGGTCGTTCACCGGTTCTCGTGAACATCTTGGATCAGTATTGGCTTCTACGCCGGCCATTGCCATGTCGGTGACTACGGTCAGTGTGTGGCTGTTTCTGGTGGCTCGTGTGGTGCTGTCGTTGGGAGAAGGAGGTAACTTCCCGTGTTCTATCAAGGCAGTCGCCGAGTATTTCCCGAAGAAGGATCGCGGGTTTGCCACCGGCGTTTTCAATTCAGGTTCTCAGATAGGAGCTTTGTTGGCACCTTTCACAATCCCGACTATAGCTCGTTTATATGGCTGGGAAATGGCTTTTTTTCTTATAGGAGTGCTTGGATATATATGGATGGCGGTGTGGTTGTTTGTCTATCATAATCCGCGTGACAACAAGCATGTCAATGAATCGGAGCTTGCCTATATAGAACAAGATATTGAGGAGGATGCTGATATGAAGCATGAAACGCTTAAACAGGAAATGGCCGAGGATCGTACTGCGAGTGTAGGGCTCCTCAAACCATTCACTTTTAGGCAGACATGGGCCGTAATCGCGGGCCGTTTTCTTCCTGACTCGGTTTGGTGGTTCCTGCTCTTCTGGGCTCCGGCATTTGTCGATGAGGTCTATGGTTACCCATCATCAAGCCCTGAGGGAATGTTTGCGATTTTTTCAATCTATTTTATATCGATGTTTTCGTTGGCCGGCAGTTATTTGCCCACCTATTTCATTAACCGTAACAAGGTAAACCCATATTCGGGGCGAATGAAGGCTATGTTTATTTTTGCACTCTTTCCGCTTATCGGTATAGGTGTGATGCCGTTAGGACGGGTATCCATGTGGTTCCCGGTTGTTTTAATAGGTATCATGGCAGCCGCACACCAGAGCTGGAGTGCTAATGTGTATAACGTTGTCAGCGATATGTTCCCAAAATCGGTTGTCGCTACGGTGACGGGTGCGGCCGGACTTGCCAGTGGACTTGGTAGCTTTACTTCCAACTATGGCGCCGGTTGTCTCTTTACCTTTGCCGGGGAGACCGGGCTGGAGTTTCTTGGCTTCGAGGGGAAACAGGCCGGCTATATGATAGTATTCATGCTCGCGAGTGTGGCCTACATGTTCAGTTGGGTAGTGATGAAACTGTTGGTGCCGAGATATAAATTGGTGAAACTCTAATGGCCCGATTTGTATTTAACTAAGAAAAGATAATTTATCCCTATAAAATAAGATGTCTTCCTTTATAACCCCTGATTTCCTGTTATCCAACGAGACAGCTCGACGATTATATCACGATCATGCCTCGAAGTTGCCTATCATAGATTACCACTGCCACCTGTCTCCTGCACTGATCGCTTCTGATCATCGTTTTGCCGATATTACAGAACTGTGGCTGTCGGGAGACCATTACAAGTGGCGTGCGATGCGTGCTAATGGTGTCAGCGAATATTATATTACCGGTGGAGCGTCTCCTCGTGAAAAGTTTCGTAAGTGGGCTGAGACAGTTCCTTACACTATGCGCAATCCATTGTACCATTGGACTGCAATGGAGTTGAAAACTGCGTTTGGTATAGACAGATTGCTTACTCCTGAGACGGCCGATTGGATTTTTGACGAATGTAACCGTCAGCTTGCGCTTCCTGAGATGTCGGCTCGCGGTCTCATGAAAAAATATAATGTAGAGGTTGTTTGTACTACCGATGATCCTGTTGATTCGCTCGAGTATCATCGCGCCATACAGGCTTCTGACTTCGATATAAAAGTATATGCGGCATGGCGCCCTGACAAGGCTATGGCCGGTGCACATCCAGAGGTTTACAATGACTATGTTGACAAGTTGAGTCGGGTTGCAGGTGTCGATATTACCGATTATTTTACTTTGGTCGATGCGCTGCAACGTCGCCATGACTTCTTTGGGGATAACGGTTGTTCTGTAGCCGACCATGGACTGGGTCGAGTGCCATGGTCTCCATGTTCGGTAGAGGAAGCCGACCGTCTGTTTAAAAAATTACGTTCGGGAGTCGAACTTGATACTACCGAGACTGATCGATTCAATACCATGCTGTTACTTGACCTTTGTCGCATGAATGCCCGAGCAGGCTGGGTGCAGCAGTTCCACTTCGGACCTATGCGTAATGTCAATTCACGTGCTTTCGATGCATTGGGGCCCGACGCTGGTTTCGATACCATAAGTGACTGGAGGGCTGCTGAGGCTATCGCTTCGATCCTTAATGCTCTTGAAGCCGATAATTTATTAGCCAAGACTATTCTGTACAATATCAATCCTGCCGACAACTCGTGGGTGGCTGCAATGGCGGCCAATTTTCAAGATGGAATCACTCCGGGTAAGATCCAGATGGGAGCTGCATGGTGGTTTAACGATCAGCTCCAGGGTATGAGAGCCCAGATGGACGCGTTGTCGGTTCAGGGATTGTTAAGCCGATTCGTCGGTATGTTGACTGACTCGCGCTCATTTTTGTCCTATACGCGTCACGACTATTTCCGACGTCTGTTGTGTGACATGTTGGGACGTGATGTCGAGTCGGGACTTATTCCGGTGTCGCAGATTGATCGCGTCATCGAGATGGTACGTGATATTTGCTATAATAATTCAAAGAAATACTTTAATTTTTAACCCCTCTCTAAACAATTATTTCTTATGATGGAAAAAACATGGCGTTGGTTTGGTCCAAACGACAAAATCACCCTTGATATGTTGCGCCAAATCGGTGTCGAAGGTATTGTCACATCTCTTCATCATCTTCCTGCCGGAGTGGAATGGACCGATGATGAAGTTAATAAGATGAAAGACCTGATAGAATCACATGGACTCAGGTGGTCGGTAGTCGAGAGTCTGCCTGTTAGTGAGTCTATCAAGTATGCCGGGCCTGACCGTGATGAGTTGATTGCCCGCTATCGAAGGTCTTTAGCGGCCTTGGGGCGTGCGGGAGTCAAAACGATCTGTTATAACT
>CANOKG010000068.1 GCA_947566655.1 uncultured Muribaculaceae bacterium
GAGGGAGTGTAGCGAGCTACACGACCGATGCACGGTAGAAAAATAGCCAAAATGGACCTTTAGATTAATGCGAAACAAATTCATACAATCACTCATTCTTTAATATAACTATTTTTTGTGTGTTAAATTCAAACATACTCTTAATATTATATAAACCGCTGACAATCGCGAATGTTCTTCTTTTCGATGTTTTTCTTCACTGCCTCGGTAAGATCTATACCGGTCTGGTTGGCCAACGCGGTGACAACCCATAAGACATCGGCCAACTCATCGGCCAAGTTGCTTTTGTCTCCGGGCTTGGCTACCTGGTCGCCACATTGCCGCGCCATTATACGGGCAACCTCTCCGGTTTCCTCAGCAAGGACCGCAGTGTTGGTAAGCGGAGAGAAGTAACCGCCACCGGTACCTGTTATCCATTGGTCAACAGTCGATTGAAGTTCTGCGAGAGTCATGGTTTATTCCTTTAGATTTGAGTCTATGATAATAGTTACCGGACCATCGTTGACAAGTTCCACCTGCATGTCAGCGCCAAATACTCCACGCTCTACTGAGTGACCTGTGAGTCGGCCAACTTCATTACAGTAAAGTTCGTAAAGAGGAATCGCAAGATCATGACCTGCCGCCCTAATGTAGCTTGGCCGGTTGCCCTTACGTGTGGAAGCAGTGAGGGTGAACTGACTCACTGCCAGTACCCTACCGTCGACATCGATAACCGAACGATTCATCACACCGGCATCATCATTGAAAATTCTCAGAGCTGCGGTTTTGGAAGCAACGTATGCAACATCGGCCTCAGTATCTTCCTGCTGTACACCTACGAGTACCAACAATCCGTGGCCTATCGACGAGTGTAATTCTCCATCAATAGTCACTGAAGCTTGCCTGACTCGCTGTATAACTACTCTCATAGCTTGTTGTCACAGGTGAGTTGATTAACCTATGTTGGTAACTTCAAGGTCACCGCCCACAATCTCATGCCAGGGTAGACCATATATAGCGAGCTGCTCCAGGAATGGATCGGGATCAAACTCCTCAACATTGTGAACACCCGCCTTCACCCACTTGCCGGTAAGGAACATCATCGCTCCAACCATAGCCGGTACGCCTGTGGTATAGCTTACAGCCTGCATGCCTGTCTCCTTATAGGCAGCCTCGTGACTGCAGTTGTTGTAGATATAATAGGTAAGTGGCTTACCCTCCTTGTCGATACCCGAGATTCGACAACCTATTGAAGTCTCGCCGTGGTAGTTCTCTCCAAGATCCTGTGGGTTGGGTAACACTGCCTTTAGGAACTGTAGCGGAACAATCTTTGTGCCGTTATAATCGACCTCATCAATGCGGGCCATACCTATGTTCTGTATTACGCGAAGATGGGTAAGGTATTCCTGGCCGAAGGTCATCCAGAAACGTGCACGCTTAATCGAGGGGAAGTTGATTACAAGCGATTCAAGCTCCTCGTGATAGAGAAGGTAAGAATCGCGAGGGCCAATGTTGGGATAGGTCAAGGGGGCATGGATCTCGAGTGGCTTTGTTGTCACCCACTTTCCATCTTGATAGTAGCGGCCATTCTGTGTAATCTCACGAATGTTGATCTCGGGATTGAAATTGGTTGCAAAAGCCTTACCGTGGTCACCGGCATTGCAGTCAACAATGTCGAGATACTCCATTTTATCGAAGTAGTGTTTGGCGGCATAGGCAGTGAACACGCCCGAGACACCCGGGTCAAACCCACAGCCGAGAATAGCTGTCAAACCTGCCTTTTCAAAGCGTTCGCGATAGGCCCACTGCCATGAATATTCAAAATGGGCTTCATCCTTAGGCTCGTAGTTGGCGGTATCGAGGTAGTTGACACCACACTCCAGACACGCGTCCATAATCGTAAGATCCTGATAGGGCAGGGCTACGTTGATAACCAGATCGGGGTTATGACGGTTAAACAGCTCAACGAGCTGGGGAACGCTGTCGGCATCTACATGATCGGTTTTAATACGGTCACTGCCAATAGCTTTAGCTATAGCATCACACTTAGACTGAGTGCGTGAGGCGATAACAATCTCATTAAACACCTCAGGAACTTGAGCACACTTGTGGGCTACGACTGTTCCCACACCACCGGCTCCGATAATAAGTACTTTTGCCATTATTTGAATCTAAATAGTTTGTTTCTTTAATATAACGCAAAAGTAACAAAAAATCATGATATTAAGCATCATATTCAAAACAATTCAAAAATTAGCCCCAATTTGTCGACAGTTCCAAGGAGCGCGTGACAGCACAATTGTTAGAGTAACAAAATACCAAACGCCTCGATAACCCAGACAATTCCTAATTCTTTGCAAAGCAAAGCGGCCAAAGACCGATGATCTAATTCCTAATTTCTCACTCCTAATTCCTAATTTCCATAAGTGGAAGCCAGAAGAGGGCAAATGTGGCCCAGCCGAGTATGATCAATATCCAGGATACTTCACAGCGGGTGGGGTAGACTTTCCAACTGAGCCATGCCGACAGTGGTGTGAATGGGATGTAGAATATAATCAGCGTTGCCATAGATGATGGCAATTTGCTTATCATCAACGGCACGAATACCAGTGTCAATAACTGCAATATTGACATAACGGCCACCCAACGTGGACGATCAGGGTCGCTCATTTTTTCTTTTCGATTTTTTCTCTTTGATAGGCCTTTACTGTCTCTTCGATTCCCCGTTCCAATGGATAAGCGACCTTAAAACCAAAGTCATTAACGGCTTCACTTACATCACATGTCCAGTTACGTTGCTTCATTATCTTGTATTTGTCGCGGTTAAGAGTCGATGGCTTGCCGCGGAGAACTCCAATTTTTTCAGCGAATACCGATGCCACGTAGACTATCCACATCGGGAGCCTTACAGGGATTACAAAACGTCCTCCAAGCTTGTTGGCCACGATTTGGCGAAATTCGCTCTGACTGTAGGCACGGGGCTCAGAAATGATATAGCTTTTGTTGAGAGCGGCAGACGAGGGCAAGGCATCATACATGGCGTTTACAAGATCCTCAACATAGATGAATGTGAGCATCTGACGACGAAAACCTACGCCAAAATCCCAGTGACTGTCGATACTCTTTATCATCATCAGGTAATCTTTCTCGTGAGGTCCATAGACGCCGGTAGCACGGAAAATCACGTAGGGGAGACCCGACTGATATTGCAGATACTGCTCGGCCTTGATTTTTGACAGACCATAGCGGGTGTTGGGATTTGGAGACGTAGCCGAACTAAGTGGGGTGTAGTGGCGCTCATCGCCCGGGCCAAGCGCACTTAGACTACTCATCAACAGAAACTTTTCAGGCTCCTTACCGGCACGCTTGAGTGCTTCAATCACCGTGCGCAGGAATTCGAAGTTGATTCGGTTAAAATCGCTGAAGCGGGTACACTTGGTAGCGCCAAGGTTGTGAATTACATATTTCCATCTATCACCCTCGGCAGGGAGCGCTTCGGCGAGCGCCTTTGTAACTTGTGCCGGACTTTCGTAGTCAAATACTATAGTGTGAAGGCGGTTGTCATCAAGGTATCTCATCGATGTGCCTTGACGCACACCTACCCACACGTCATAGCCGCGACGCAGTCCCTCAGCGGCGATAAAGCCACCGATGAAGCCACCGGCTCCGATAATAAGTATCTTTTCTTTCAAGGAAGTTAGTTAATTAGGAATTAGAAATTAGGAGTGAGGTCATCGGTCTTTGGCCGCTTTGCTGTGCAAAGAATTAGAAATTAGGAGTGAGGAATTACCTTTAAATAAGCATTCCTAATTCCTCATTCATAACTCCAAATTGTATTGGTGGTAGCCATCGAGCTTCTGCCATGAGCCACGAGTGAAATCGGGGACAGCTACCGGAGCCGAACCGTTTTCAATCGAGATAGCCGACAAGGGAGCCAGCGAACACCACTCGGCCAGGTCGTATACATCCATGTCGAGGGGCAAACCGTTGCGCAGACAGTAGATAAGTCGATAGTCCATGATATAGTCCATTCCACCGTGACCACCTACACGCTTGGCAATCTCGCCTATCTCGGTGATGAACGGGTGGGTATAGCGTTCCACAAGGGCGGCCTGCTGCTCGTCGGTGAGCCAGTTGTGGGCCGACAGATTGTAGAGATCGGGCATATTACCTGCAGTAGCCGAATCAGGCTCCAGAGCGTAGCCTTCACGGCCATATTTATTGGCAAAACCTTTGGTACCGGTTAATTGATACATGCGGCTATAGGGGCGTGGATTCATCACATCGTGCTGAATTTGTATCGTCTTGCCATTGGCCGTACGAATCATGGTCATCGTGTGGTCTCCATTCTTGAAATCATCGGGTCGTTGACCGGTTTGACGTTCAACGATACCGGGGCCGGTGAACGGGTCGCTGTCCATCGACACAAGAGTAACCATGCGGTCGCCACGGTGTATATCAAGAAGTTGGCAAGCCGGACCCATACCGTGGGTAGCATAGATATCACCACGATTTTCATGATTGTAGTCGAGTCGCCAGTTATTGTAATAGGCATCCCAGAACTCACTGAGGTTGTGTATGTAGCTACCCTCAACATGCACAATGTCGCCAAAGACTCCTTGCTGGGCCATGTTTAACGTATTCATCTCAAAGAAATCGTAGACGCAGTTTTCAAGCATCATGCAGTGTTTACGTGTGCGCTCGCTGGTGTTGATAAGAGCCCATATCTCGTCGAGATTCATCGCAGCAGGTACCTCGATGGCAACGTGTTTGCCCGCTTCCATTGCGGCCAATCCCATCTTGGCGTGATTTTTCCAATCGGTGGCGATATAGATAAGATCAAGATCGGGACGAGCTACCATCTCTCGCCACACGGTATCGTTACCGGTGTATATGTCGGCCGGTCGAACGCCCGCGCGCATGATCATAGCCTGAGCCGAGTCACATCGATCGGGCTCGATATCGCAGAGAGCCTTGATGGTTGCGCCTTCAATGTTCAACATACGCTCTACTGCACCGGGGCCGCGCATCCCCAAACCTATAATACCTATTCTCACCGAATCGAGCGGCTCAGCGGCAAATCCTACCATATCTTCTTGCCCGGCCGGTCGCTCGGGTACAGGAATCTCTATTACAGCCGACTTCTTGTCGACCGAATTACAAGCTACCATCAGTAGCAATGCCGGGGCCAATGCCCATTTCATTGTAAGCATAATCTCTTGGATTTTATAATATTTAGTTAGCATAAAATTCACGCGCAATAGTTCCTTTAGCTGTTTGTTGCAAAGGTTCCTCGCTCACTATGACATCATCGATATGTTCTACAAGCGGCAACAATTGATTGACTTCGGCCACTGCATTTGACACAATATGTTCCACACTGGCATGAAGTTTTTTCTGCCGGTGGGCAACTGCATCGTGGTCGGGATAAATCAGAGCTACAAGCCTGTCGTCTTGGCCTACGACTATAACCTGGCTTATTACCGGATGTTCACTGAGTAACACCTGTATCTTCTCGGGAGCCACTGTGCCGCGGCTTAGCTTTATCAGTGAGTCAAGACGTCCTATTATGGTGATATTGCCTTTGGAATCGACAGTAGCCAAATCGCCGGTTATAAACCATCCATCGCCGGTAAAATTGGTCTTTGACCTGTCATCATCGTCATAGTACCGCTTCATTACAGTCATTCCCTTCACTTCGAGAAAGCCCATATCATCGGGGAAGCCCGGTAATGTATAGGGACGCAAGCGACACTTTATAAGATTCTGTATAGTACGGCCCGATGTTCCCGGAATATATTCATCGGCAGGAGTATAGCCTACAAGTCCACCACACTCAGTAAGACCGTAAACTACTGTAGCGGGGATACCCGATCTCCTGATGTTGTAGATTAAGGTATTGTTCATCATCATGTAGCCTATCAACACTTCACGGCAGTTGGAACCAAGTGCCTGCTTCATAAGTTTTCGGAGAAAACGGTTGGCTATAAGTTCACCTCCGGGCAACTTATTCAGGAAACGAGTCAAATGTAACTGTTTATGTTGCTCTACAACATGATTATATATTTTGGAGGCCAAAATAGAAGAGAGCATCATTTTTACAGGTTTGACCTTTTTGAATACCTCCTGAAGTTTTACAATATCTCTTACATTGGTGAAAACGACAAGATGTGCACCCGAAGCCAATGGTACAAGGACATTGAAAATAGTACCCCACACGGTACCCATCTTGGTAGAGGTCACCAAATTGGCATGAAGCGGAGCTATACCGGCTTTGATACCATAAATAACATTACCTTCGATATTGTCGGCCGAAAGCAATACCGGGCGAGGTCGACCTATAGTTCCCGAAGTAAAGAAGATAGAAACCGGAGTATCGGGCTTCAGAAAAGGGCCAATGGCCATTCCCGGCAAAAATCCACTTGGATAAGAAGCCTGAAAAATTATATCAAGTCGGTCCAACAAACCGGCCACGTGAGATTTTGGCAACAAACGCGAGAAAATAACTCTTGACGAGTCGTTGGAAATTACCAGCTTCAGATCAGGAGCAAGAGAGAAGTCGGTTTCGGGACCGATCATGTCGGGATCGATAAACAGGATCTCAGTATTGGCTTGCTGAAGCATTTCGAGCATCTCGGTTATGCTGTAAACGTTGGGCAAAGTCACAGCGATAGCCCCGAACGTAATCGTGCTCATGTAGTTGGTAATCCAGTCAATACTGTTTGATCCGATAATGGCTATGTGTGTGCCAGGGCCAGCTTCCAGTCGCTCAAGTAGCAGGTGAATGCGGGCCATGCGACATGCAAGGCCACCATAGGTTATCTCAAGACCGGTCTCATAGTGGGTGAGAGCCGGTTCATACCAATTGTCTTGAAAACTGTCGGAGAATATCTTAACTAAGTTCATAATGACTGAGCCTGTTTAAAAATATTTATATCGAGCTACAGTTCCTTTAAGGGTTAACTCAAGTTGTTCAGATACTTCAAACTTTTTGATTGCCATATATGCGGGTATCTCTGAGTTCAGCCGCTCGATGACTTTAGCTATTATCTCGTTTACGTTGTTACGATCCACATAATTGAAATCGGGCTGGATAACAGCTGTAAGCTCGCCATCACGATCCACTATTACCGAACGTATGACTTCGGTATAATCGATAAGCCGTGATTCAAGTCTCTCGGGTATGATGGTACCTTCGGGGCGCTCGATCATAGTGTCAATACGTCCTATGATTCTTACATTATTGTCGCTGTCGATAGTACCTATATCACGGGTAATAAACCAATTATCGGCAGTAAATGCCTCGCGGGTTGCTTCGCGGTCTTTATAATATTCTTTCATCACCGTCATACCTTGGACCTCGATACCGCCGGCGTTATCGGGCATTCCTTTCAGCTCTATAGGTCTAACACGACATTTTATCATCTTGTTAAACGACTTGCCAACAGTATTGGGTACCGATTCACTGCATGGAGTGTAGCACACAAGACCTCCACACTCAGTCATACCATAAGATATGGTAAATCTTATACCTACCTTGTATAATTTGTTTTTAAGCGAACGACTTATATTGGTAGAACCTACGATCACCTCCTGGCAATTGCCACCCATAGCTCTATGATAGGCATGTTTGATGGCACGATACAACAGGCGGTTGGTCAAAGGAGCAAAAGGTTTTAGAATTTTGTAAAATCGACTGGCCGTAAGCTCTCTATATACAAGTTCATAGGAGAATCTAAGCTGCATTGGCGACAATATGATGCGCTTTGGCCTTACGCGCTTAAATGCCTTGATCAACTCCTCCGAATTATAGAATTTGTCAAACACATACAGGTGTGAACCCGATGCCAATGGTACCAGCATATTGAAAACAGTACCCCATACATTGCCCATAGAGCTCGATGTCAATGTTTTGGAATCGCGTGGAAAGAGGGATTTCTTTATTCCGAAAATAATATTGCCCTCCATATTATCAGACGTCAATACAAGCGGTTTAGGCTCGCCTAATGTACCGGCTGTAAAGAAGATTGCCATTGACTCGTTGGGGCTCGATTTATGAGCATACATATCACTTGGCTGGAATCCCGACGGATACATACTCAGAAAATGCATATCGAGCATTCTCAGCTTCTCAGCCCCGCTACTGTATTTCTCGTCCCGACAGAACAAAACCTGTTCCATGTCTTGAGACAGCACGAACTGCAGACTTTGAATAGCAGTCAAATCTGATATATCATTGACCAAACCTGAGTCTATAAATAGGATCTCAATATCGGTAGTTGACAGGAGTGACAGCATTTCCCGGGCATCGTAGGTAACCTGTATGGTAACAGCCACCGCTCCATGCAGTATTGTAGCCATATAATTAGTAACCCAGTCAATAGAATTGTTACCGACTATCCCTATGTGTGTGCCGGGTTGCACACCGAGCATTTCAAGGTACAGACACACACGCTGAACGCGGTTGGCCAACCCCCCATAGGAGAGTGTCAGCCCGGTTTCGTAGGATGTGATGGCATTAGAGTCCCAGTTATCTACAAAACTGTCACAAAATATCTTCTGGCAATTCATAATGGCAAAAATAGCGTATTTTTGTCATTCCACCAAAATAACTTGATAATTTAGTAAACAGAAGAAAAATGTCTATATTTGCATTGAAACCTGAAATAATTATCACATGAGCCGCATCGCCTTATTGATCTTTGCCTTTGTAGCTTCAACGGTAATAAGTGAAGCCCAGTATGTCACGTTCCAATATGATCACGAAAGCTATCAACACCAACAGTCAAAACCAACGACCAAAAATTGAATTATGTAAAAGCAACCGAAGATGCTATGGAACAGGCTTTGATTGAAAAAGAAATAAGCGCTTGGCCCAATAAAACCACCGGACCTGTAACCGTAGAGATTAAAAATTACGATCCGGCCGAAGACGGCTCAATAGAAGTGTATGATATGGCAGGCCGATTGTTATTCTCACAGAAGACTGGTACAAAGACCCAATTGGATATCTCATCGGCTCCCCACGGCATCTATTTGCTCGTTGTCACGATCAAAGGCTTGCCAACATCATTCAAGATTGTAAGAGAATAGTATTTAGTGTTTGTTTTTGACGGGTACAAGCATTTTGTAAAATGCATTTGGATCACAGAAAGGCTCCGCTCTTTTAATCGGTCCATCGACAAAGAATCGGTAGGATATGATATTATATAGCGTGCCCTGCACCAACACCATTACATAGCTCGTATTACTATCATCAAATGTCACTATTTGATGATGATCGGAGTACACATAAGGAGTGCGCTCTTTTTTTAAATCAATAAGTTCATATGGGAACAATTCAGAAACATCTTCATCAACAATATCCTCTAATGAGAATGTTTCAGAGTCCCATAATATGTAAACGCCTTTATTGTCGAGCATCGAGTTGTAATTAATTTTTTCAAGATTGCCATACTCCAAGGTATCCATTACAGCATAAGTTGTACCATATTGGTTTTCAAGAAATAACTGTGGATTTGCTGTAATTACATTAAGAATATACATTCTGCAATCTTTCTCTGTTTCGACATCAGTATACGTGATTTCGGTCATAAACGTTTTATCACGTTCGGAGCAAATACCAACAATACTAATCACGCTGGCAAAAATCAGACCTACTATCTGCTTCATAACTTATTTTATTGGAATTAACACTTTATAGAATGCATATTGATTGCAAAACGGTTCTACTCGACTGTTGTCGACATGATCTTCAACATACTCCACAAATCCTAAACCGTAATATGTAAGCACGTTGAAAAATAAACCTTGTATGAGAACTTCTATATATCTGCCTGAAAATTCAGTAAATTCAATTTTTTTGTATCTATCGGAGTATATATAGTCTGATTCCACCACTGCCCCATTGTAAATTTCATAATTGCATAGTTCTTCCAAACCGGCAAAATCAATTAAATCTCTTTTAGGCATTTTGTTTTTTGGAAGAACTATGCAACAATTATCGTTATCTAACATACTATTGTAATTGAGATTGTATAATGAAGCATTCTCCGGGGCAATTACGGCATACATAGTGTCATATTTATTCTTCAAGATCAAAGGTGAAATTGAATCAGTTATACCTACTATATACATATTTACACTACCGTCATTCTCATAAAAGTCAGATGCGTATGGGATAAAAGTAAATTCTGGCTTTCTAATATTGCGGGCCATTAAATTAAAACAGACCGCGAGGCATACAGCGAGCAGGATGCTAACTATCTTGAAATTTCTATCTTCCATTTCTATTATATGACATTAACTTAATGAATATTTTCTATATCTTATTATTCCTGCACCGGCAGAATTCTCATCGTTTCCTTTTTTTTCGCTAAATGGCTGTCCTCTTAATGCACCACTAATTATAGTATTTATTTGCCATTGGAATACATCTTTAGAACGATGCTTATTTGCTTTTGGACTCATAACGCCTTTACTATAATGTATCAGTCCTAATGTATGACCCAATTCGTGAGCACCTGTCAATTCGGTTTTATTTTCTTTGCTAATTGCAACAATATTTCCACCACGAGTCTGTCCAGCAAGATCGGTGTCATCTAAACTTTCAACTTCTTTGTAAATATTTGATCCTTCTCCATTTTGTGTAGATACAGAATGTAAAGCCATAGATTCTTTATCTGAACAATTAGGATTCAATTCTATTTCATCTGGATCTACTATTGATACATTTAAATCAAAAGCAACATCAAACGAGCCGAATTGAAATTCACCTGATAAATTATTCCAAAAATCTGTTGCATTCTTCGCTGATTCATAATCTCTCTCAAGAACAAAATATTCGGCCCAGATGGTAATTGTATTATTTTCTAAATCTATATATAATAAATAATCGTTTCCGGTGAGGTCGATATTGGCGATGGGGTTGGCGGCGCAGTAGAGGTAGGGGTTGAGCCAGGGGTAGTCTCCGGCTTTGGTGTCGGTGGTGCGGAACAGGCATGTGG
>CANOKG010000069.1 GCA_947566655.1 uncultured Muribaculaceae bacterium
CTCCTATACTTTGAAGTACCTCAACCACAAGCATCCGCCCGTTGTCAACGACAGTGCGAATACGGCGTAAAATTCGATCTTCTCTTTTCATAACTTATCCTCTTGTTCTGGATATATCATTACCACCTTCGGCAGTGCCAAGCATTCCTTCCATGCCACACCACGGACACTTATTCACTGGACTCTCTCCAACACAGAATACATTACCACACTCGCAAGTAACCAATCCAAACTGATTACCACAGCAGGGGCATGTCGGAGCCCCAACAAGTTCCATGGAATTGATTTTTCGGTTTACGTTTTTATCGTCTGATAGCTGGTCATATGCTTCTCCGTCTATTGGATATGCACCAACCAACTTAAAGTCCATCGCATTGAACATTTCGAGACCTTCAAGTTTATGACTACGTTTCGCATACTTGATAAGGTACTTCTTTCCTGTTGTCTGGCATTTACCTACAAGTACTGCAAAATTCTCATCAACTTTAATCTGCTTATTGGGGTCAACCTTTTCGAGATTTATGCCGTCGATGGGGGCAAGTTTCACTTCATCGTCATTGTAGTCAGTTACAGACATACTGGTAGTTTTTATAGAGTCAGTAACCCACTTGAAGAAGTATTTGTAAGATAATGCGTCACTCGGATTAAAACGTATTATCTCACCCGTTAGCTGACCGAATAAGAGAGGATCAATATTATCCCCGATTGAAATCACAACCATCTGAGTGCGGTTACGATACTTTTCATTCCAACGTTTTATTGCGTTAGTGGGGTCGTCCGTAGGAGTTCCATCAGTAAAAAGGAAAATAATTGGTTTCCAATCTCCTTTTTGCTCAACAGTTGTTTTTACAATATTTGTATCAATGTCTCTCATCAGGAATTCAAGAGCAGCTCCCAAAGATGTACCTCCACCAATTGGAATTATTGGAGGATAGAACTTGAATAGTTCGGTAAGTGGTGTCAGAGTCTGTGCTTTGCCTGCATATGCAATTACAGAAGCCCATGCAGTTTCCAAGGCATAAGGATATGTGCGTAATTCTTGTATTATGTCACGCATTCCTCTCTGTACTTGTTCGATTGGTTCTCCGACCATCGACTCTGATACGTCTATGATGAAATATATAGGTAATCTTCGCATCGTTATAGTTATTGATTTACTGGTTGATGAAATGTGCCCGGAGAGAGATATACTTGACCCGGACCGATTATTTTTAACATATTTAGTCCTTCTCCTCCTAAAAGGTTACCCAAAGACCAGTTGGATGACATTTGACTTTCTGAAATTGAATGAAGTGCGATGATATGATCTTCATCTACTTCTATAGTTTCACCCCGACGAAGACTTATTGAGATTGGAGTCCCTTTTGTATCAAGAAAGACAGTTGAATTACCTGATATTTTTTGTAGGAGCAACCCCATTCCTCCCACCAACCCGGCTATTGAGATTTTTGTGCTTACATCAACTCGATTATTTGATGCCACATACACACCTCTATGGCAGATCATAGTTTCTCCAGTGATTTTTACAGGATGAAGTCCGTAATGACTGCCGATAACGAGCTTCTTTGGTTGATTGCTTTTATTATATAACCTGATGATGAAGAGCGATTCGCCAGAAAGTTTTGCTCCTATGAGTCGGCCCAAACCTGAACCATTAAAACTCAACTCTTTTTCTATGCCACTTTCAAGATAAATTAAAGCACCTTTTTCTACATAGAAATCCTCACCCGGAGATAGTATAATCTCCAGATGCTGAACGAAATTTCCAACGAGTTTACAGTTCATAACTTATACGATTAGATTAACTTCCTCTGGAGGTGGAGGTAGAACTAAATCTTCGGCTGAACCAACGCTTCGGTTACCAACACCGATTGAATCAGACACCCATTTGAAGAATTTTTTGAATCCGGCACTATCAAGTGTATCGAGCATATACACCTGTTCAGTCAGAAGTTTCAACGGTTCGGGCTTCGCCTTCATTCCAGCCGCACAGGCAGCAATACTTGCAAATTTACGCTTCTTAACCTCATTTACAATATTGTTATATTCTTGTAAATCCGAAGGCTTTCCATCAGTCAACAAGAAAAGTAAAGGCATCCAATCTCCTTTGCGCTCTGGAGTGCTTAGTTGAACTTCTTTATCTACCTGTTCTATCAGCATTTTCAATGCAGCTCCCGTGTGAGTGGGCCCTGAATCGGGTGTGGTTATCTCAGGTAGTTGAAGATCTTCAAGCGGAGTCAGTGGTAGTATGCACTTAACATCCTTGTCAAATGTGATAATACTTATACATGCGGATTCTAAGGCAAAAGGATCTTGTCGAAGACTTGATACCATTGCTTCAAGACCAACCTTTACCGACTCAATAGGTTCTCCTTTCATCGAGCCGGATGTGTCTATGAGTATATAAACTGGTAATCTTCTCATTCGAAGTAAATTTATGAACAAGGGGTGGATAATTCTTTTATGTTTAAGCCACCCCTTGTTATGAATTGGTCGGTTATACTACGATGTTAACTTCTGGAGGTGGCGGTGGAAGTTCGCTGAGTCCGGTTACTTCGCCAAATCCATCTTCCACTTTCATTGAGCTTGTGCTGATAGAAGCAGATACCCACTTGAAGAAGGATTTAATTGTAGCGCTGTCAGCAGTATCGAGTTGAACCACACACTCGGTTATTTTTTTGAGTGTATCAGTATTGGCTCCCTGACCGGCAGCACAGGCTACGACAACACCCCATTTGCGCTTGTTGAAGTCATTCAGGCCTTTTTGAAGGTCATCAGTTGGCTCTCCATCAGTCATAATGAAAACCAATGGTTTCCAGTCTCCTTTTTGTTCTGCGGTTGTCTTTGTAACTTCCGCATCAGCTCTTTGTGCTAAAAGCGATAAAGCACCACCGAGAGCCGTACAACCACTTGCCGTCAAGTTGGGCTGCTGAAAAGATGACAACTCGGTAAGAGGAACATCCTGCTGAGCAGTGCTGTTAAATGTTATGACGCTGAGATATGCGGTTTCAAGTGCATAAGGGTCACTCCTAAGTGTTGACACAAGAATTTGAACACCGTTTTTGACGGCTTCAATAGGTTCTCCATACATAGAACCTGATGTGTCAAGTAGAATGTAAACGGGTAATCTTCTCATATTTTTTTATTTTGAATAGTCTTTCAAGACACGCGCCAACGTGTTGACAATAGAACGGTCCGGGTAGGCATCACCGATAGCGGCAAATTTCCAGTCTCCGTTACGACGATAGAGCTTGCCAAGAATTAGTCCACGCATTCCGGCGCAGTCGGTCTTAGTTGCAACATCATACTGTGCGAACACCTCCTTGACCTTGGTAGGAGTACCCTCATACATTCTTATGTATGCGTAGGGTATTCCTGAAAAATCACCCTGATAGTCGTTATTATTGTATATGTTGAGAAAGAACACGATTGAATTGACATTGGGATTGATTTTAGTCAAGTCAACAGTTATAATCTCATTGTCAAGACCGTCATCACCTCCTTGGTCACCTGTAAGGTCGTCCCCGGTATGATGAAGAGCATGATCAAGTGTATCGAGTTTACCGTTAGGCAAGCCAATGTTGCGGTCGCCAAAACGATAAAGTGGGGAGTAGATGTGATCTATAGGTTTTCCGGTTTGGTCAAACAGAAGGCAACTGAGGTCAAGATCGACATCTACGATAGAGGATGACAATCCAAAGAAAGCTTTCTTTGTCACCGCTCCCCAGTTGCAACCTACGCAAAACTGGGTAAGCTTCGAACCATTGTTTTTTTCAAGGTTGATTCGCTGACCTTTTTCAAGTCTTATAGCCATATGTGATGATAGTTTAGTCTTTTGAACCGGCTGTGTAATTAAAGCCCCAGCCATAAGCCCGGTCACAGTCAGCGTGACCATTATGGAATGTTACAAGTTTCTTTACAGTGATGGAGTTATCTCCATTGAAATTGAGTTCGGCAATAGCACAAAACTTTTTGTCACTGGTTTGCTGTCCCATTTTAACCTCAACAGTTTCTGTCCCTGGCACAGCAACCTTAACTACCGCATCGGTCTCAGCCCATCGAGCAGCACCTTCATAGATGAATGTATATATAATCATCCGCTTAATCTCATTAACACCAGTTGGATTAACTGAGATATTCTCTCCTGATTGGGCATTCCCTCCTCTGTCATCTCCATTATGCCAGATATAAGGGGATTTGGTATAACAGCCTTGGCGAGTCTGTTGGTCTCTGTTTCCTCCACGTCCATGAGAGAACTGTACGCCGTCAATCAGCATTTTTGAACCATCTCGCATCTCATAGAAGCAGCCGAGATCAAGGTCAATCGCACTCTTGAACATTCCTAAGAAGCCACCATTACCCTTACTCCAGTCAAGATTGATGACAATCTCTCCGTTTAAGTTTGAGCCGGTTCGCTTTGTCAGGTCGATGCGGTGGGTATCACCACCTTTTTTCAGTTCGATAGCCATATCATGTAAATTTAGCAACGAGTTCATCAAATTCGCCATGATGTCCGACACCAAGAGCTTTGATTTTCCATGTTCCGTTGTAACGATACAACTGAACGAATTCTACTGAAGCGCAGGTTGAGAAGTCTTCGGTCAAGTCGTAGATAATTTCTTCTTGTCCAATCTCCTCATGTCCCTCAGAATATATACGGACGTAAGCATTCTCAACCTGCCCGAAATTTTGACCGCGATTCTTTGCATCATATATGCTTACACAGATGATAATCTTTTCAATGTCTGAGCGAACTTTAGAAAGTTCCATGTCGATAGTTTCGGCATCTCCTTCATCGCCTCCTTCTTCGTTATCAATTGAACCGATAACAGAAATTTCAGGGTCAACAGGTCGCGACTGTGCTCTCATTTCATCATTGCTCCGCCATTCTGTATAAGGAACAATCTTGATTGGAGAAAGCAATTTGCCGTTCTCATCTGCTCTGAGCCTTTTTTCAGAATTGTAGAAGACGAGATAATCATCAGTTGGAATCTTACCGGACGCATCCACCATAAAGGCGGATACATCAAGGTCGAAGTCATCCTTTGCCGAAGCGTCTTCTCGGACTTGCCAACCTAAACCGACTGAAAATTTTTCAAGTCTGATTTCGGTGGAACCGCCTTTTTGAATGCGTATAGCCATATATGATTAGTATGCGTATTTGTTTACAAAGTATTCCAGCCCTCCCTTGAAGCCATTGCCAATAGCTTCAAATTTCCATTCGCCATTGCGACGATAGAGTCGGCCAAATTCTACAGCGGTCTCTACCGAGAAGTCTTCATCGAGGTCATATTTGGCAATTTCCTCATCAGTGAGAGCATTGTAGATGCGAATGTAGCTATTGCGAACTTGTCCGAAGTTCTGACGACGATTTTCTGCATCATGTATGGTAGCAGTGAACAGGATCTCATTCACGCGAGGGTCAACCTTAGAAAGGTCAACAGTCAGAGTCTCGTCATCTCCACCATCGCTATTGCCTCCAGTTAAATCATCGCCTGATGATTCAACGGCACTGTCGGGAGATTTCTGATTGTTGTAGAACACGAAGAACTCATCTGCCGGAAGTTTTTTGTTTTCACCAAGCATAAAAGCTGAGGCATCAAGGTCAAAGTCATAACCAGTACTTTCGTTGGGATCCCATCCCAAACCGACACCGACTTTCTTTAAGCCGATTTCGATACGCTGTCCTTTTTGAAGATTTATTGCCATAATTTTAATTTTATAGTTTGTTGTTGATTACAATGCAAAATTACAGACACAATCGGCCATCGGTTTATATTTTGGAATGTTTCAAGCAAGGCCATTCAATGAGCAGTGATTGTGCTTGCAAGGTTTTAAGTCGGCTATTCCTCTCTTAAAAAGAGTTTTGGATGACTATTATTGTGTTAACTCATAACCTCTTACGAATCAGGGTAAACAGATATTGCTAAACAAAAATTTTACAAATGGCAAAAGATATATGTTGATTTCAATGATAGCCATTCTGATTATTAATTATTTTGCTTACCAATTTGTAATTGGTTAAATATCTATTTTTAAGAGATTTGGATGTTTTCTAAACACATGGAATGATGGAGGGTCGCAACCCGTGGGAGCATCCGTGATTTTCTGATATTTTGTGGTTAGTTTCGTCATGTCTTTTTTGTTGGTTGTAGGTAACTCTAAACAAGAGATTTGGATGACTAATTTCTTATTGATAATCAATATATTAATCTTGATTAGTTGAAATCATTGCTAAACAGAATATTCAAAATGCCATTTTATGTTTTAAAACATAAAAAATAATTTTGATGTTATCACCCTTATTTCCAATATTTTTCATAAATTTGCAATCGGAATAAGTATCTCTTGTTTAGAGATTTGGATGGCTGCTAAACAAAATAGCCTCGATGCACCAGCATCGAGGCTATTTTGGTCTATCATAATTGCGATTTTATAAATCTGTAAACATATAAATAAATCTCTGGTTTCTTTTATACGTTTGCAACCCAATTTAAGACCTGTATGGTTCTAACACTCAAATGATTTTATTATAATGTGAATTCGATGGAAATTATGTAATTGAAAAATTGGTGATTAGCGATGAAAGTAACAAACTTAAAGTGATCAAATTTGAATGTATAGTATTTAACAAATTGAATTTCTCTTGATTATAGTCATTAAGCTACGTTGATATACAATTCTGTAGTACGCTATTCGCTTAGGAATTTATGCACTGACTATGTAAAAATGGTAAGTTAAGCTGAGAGAGGCTGCATAACTCTGATTGTTAGACAGCCTCTCTCTGTTAATGATTCATGTCTCGTATACCAAGGCTATGGCATGTGGCTTGATTATTTGCGGGGGCGCAGGTAGCTTTCGGGAAATTTAACTACCTGTTCTGTGTTCCCGTCTCGGGTGCGTATCCATGTCCTGAACCCGTTCTCTCCTTCGGTAAACTCTATAATGCGGGCCCCTTTTTCTACATTGTTGTAAACGGTGTTGCCTCCCGAATATCGGCCATAAGCCAACAGTATGTCTTGCCACATTACTGAATAGTCATTATCGTGGTCATGTCCTACAAAAATACCCTGCACGTCGCCCATCTCTTTCATAGAGGCAAAAAGGCCGGAGTTGAGATTGGGAGAACAGGCTCGTTCTTTACGGATGCCAAACATTGGCGCAGACTCGCTTTCCACTGCCTGATGAAACTCGGGTAGGGCTATATGGAAGAAGGCAATGGAAGGAATGGGCTTGCCATTATTGCTGTCAGTGAATTGCTTGCTCATCTGACGGTACCACTGAATCTGGTCAAACTTGATGCAGGCATATCCCCCGACACCATTAATATCGGAATATGAATGTGAGTCGAAAACATATATGATCTCGGCATCGCGCTTGCCATCGGAAGAGCGTACAGGCAGTATAAAGTTTGTCACACCTGAAATACCCTCTACCTTGCCGGTAATATCGTTTGGATAACTCTTGATTATATCGTAAAGTTCGGCACGTGTGAGTCCCTGCTCATCATCATGGTTACCAAAGGTCACGGCAAAAGGTACGTCATGTTTAGCAACTTGATCAAGTATTGTGCGCATGCTCTTTTCAGCGGGTTTGCCAAATATGACGTCACCCGTGAGCATGACTAAATCAGGGTTCTCGGCTTTAATCACTGCGTCAATTGTCTCTAAGGCGACATCTGATCGGGGATCATCGGCAATAAAGTGAACATCGGTAAATTGTATGATTTTAAAATGTCCTTTGTCGTTGAATTTCAGATTATGGGCCTGTAGTGTCATAAGGCCAACCATAAGGAATAGAAAAATTGAAGCACGCTTTCTCATTTTTTTACATTGTTACAGGATTAATTATAGTAATATATTTGATCGCAAAAATACATAAAAATCGGTGATTTTCAGTGCTTTTGCGTGATTTAGTGGCGGTAGAGTAAGACAAGTTGTTAAGTATCTGGTTATTATGATGGTATTGTCTTTAAAATATCATTAATAAATGCAACAAGCCCCGTCGAAAATCGAGTTTCCAACGGGGCTGTTTATAGTTGTCGCAGGTTAATTATTTTCCGGCGATAGAGTCAGATACGGTCAAGCGAGCGCGGCCTTTAGCACGACGACGTGCAAGAACCTTGCGGCCATCGGGTGTCGACATTCTTTCGCGGAAACCATGCTTGTTAACTCTTTTTCTGTTAGAGGGTTGGAATGTTCTTTTCATTGCCTTATATGTTTACTTGTTATTATTCGCACTTTCGGAGTGCAAATTTAAGAAACTTTTTTCAATTATTCAAAGACTTTGTCAAATAATATTTTGCGGGATTACTTGCCAAGAGCACAGTTGGCACATTTAGCCTGTATCTCGGTGAAGAAATCGTTGCCTTTATCATCTACAAGAATAAAGGCGGGGAAGTCTTCTACTTTAATTTTCCAGATCGCTTCCATTCCAAGTTCAGGATATTCGAGGAGTTCTACGCTCTTGATGGAATTTGCAGCTAAAACTGCGGCAGGTCCACCTATGGATCCAAGGTAGAAGCCGCCATGTTTATGGCAAGCGTCAGTAACCTGCTTGGAACGGTTACCCTTGGCTATCATTATCATGGAGCCGCCAGCTGCCTGGAACTGGTCAACGTAGGGGTCCATTCGTCCGGCGGTAGTGGGACCAAATGATCCTGATGGCATTCCTTCTGGCGTTTTTGCCGGACCGGCATAATAAACGGGATGATCTTTGAGGTACTGAGGCATTGGTTCTCCGTTATCAAGACGCTCTTTGATTTTGGCGTGGGCGATATCACGGGCAACGATGATAGTTCCTTTGAGTGACAGGCGGGTTGATACGGGATATTTTTTCAGTTCGGCGAGCACTTCGTTCATTGGACGGTCGAGGTCGATTTTTACAACATCGCCTTCGCCCGAGTTGCGAAGTTCTTCGGGAATAAGTTCGCCTGGATTGCTGTCGAGCTTTTCAATCCAGAGGCCGTTGCGGTCGATTTTCGCTTTGACGTTACGGTCGGCCGAGCATGATACACCCATGCCAATCGGGCATGAAGCACCGTGGCGAGGCAAGCGAATAACTCGAATGTCGTGGGCAAAGTATTTTCCACCAAACTGGGCTCCAAGTCCAATGTTGCGTGAAGCTTCGAGAAGTTGTTTCTCAAGTTCTATGTCGCGGAAGGCGTGGCCGAGTTCATTGCCTTTAGTGGGGAGGGCATCGAGATATTTAACCGATGCTTTTTTTACTACTTCCAGATTCTTTTCGGCCGATGTGCCACCAATAACAAACGCGATGTGGTAGGGAGGGCAGGCTGCTGTTCCGAGAGTTTTCATTTTCTCAACGAGGAACGGCACGAGTGTCTTGGGGTTGATAGTAGCTTTGGTTTCCTGATAGAGGTAGGTCTTGTTGGCCGATCCACCGCCTTTGGCAACAAACAGAAAATGGTATTCATCGCCTTCACCGGCGTGTATGTCTATCTGGGCCGGAAGGTTGCAACCGGTGTTCACTTCATCATACATGTTAAGTGGAGCGTTCTGGGAATATCTCAGATTGTTCTCGGTGTATGTCTGATAAACTCCGAGAGAGATCTTTTCTTCATCGTTGCAGCCTGTCCATACTTGTTGACCTTTAGTAGCATGGCAGATGGCTGTGCCTGTGTCTTGACAGAAGGGGAGTTGTCCTTTGGCTGCAATCTCAGCGTTGCGAAGCATGGTGAGAGCAACAAATTTATCGTTAGCACTTGCTTCCGGGTCTTTCAAGATTTTGGCGACCATCTCGTTGTGTTCGCGACGAAGCATGAATGCGTTGTCGTGTGTTGCCTGGCGTGTTAGCACTGTGAGAGCCTCGGGATCGACCACAAGCATTTCGTGCCCGTTCCAGTTCTCAACTTTAACATAGTCGCTTGTAAGGTGATAATACTCAGTAGTGTCCGGTCCTAACGGAAACATTTCCTGGTATTTAAAAGGTTTTGTTGCCATATTTATAATTAGTAATTATAGATGTTTTCAAGTTATGGCACAAAATTAGCTAATTATCTCGATATTCTAAAATAAAAAGCAACTTGGCGTGGGCTAAGTTGCTTATAGGGTTTGGATTGTTGATAAGTAGGTACGTAATTATAGGTCGCGATGGAAAGTGTAGTCTTTTTTGTTTATTTCACACGACATAAGCGTTCCTTTTATTTTTATATCATCAAATTTTGTGCCTGTGAACACGTTGTGTCTCATCTCGGCAGTGATAAGACGTTCAACTGCTTTTGCAATATCGGGCTTGATATCTTCCTGAATAGGCTTCGATGTCTGGCTCGCAATATTATATTCAAGTACAACTTCCTGTGGATCAACAGTTACTTTGAGTGTATTGTTGTCATATGAAATCATTATCTCGTCATCATCAATCGCTTCCCATCGACCGCTAATGGTAGCTCTGCCGTTTACTGTGACGGCAATAGGTTGGGTGCCGGCTGGCAGAAGTTTTGTTCCGCTTTCCACGCTAAAATCGGCTGTGGCTTCGAATGTCCCTCCGGTTGAAGAATTTTCATCAGTAACAAAAGTATAGATACGAGTGACTGTAGTAGTTGTAGGTTGATTGGGCGTCTCAACACGTTCAGATTGCCCCGACCAGCTGCCGGTTATCGATTGTGCCAGTTTGGCCTTTTCGCTACATGAAGTCAATGCGGTCAATGTCCCTGCAATCAAGATGGCTAATGTCAGTGTCTTTTTCATAATTTCTAAAGTTTTATAGACTTATAACATTAAGCCGCGAGTTATTGTTCGGGCTACTTACAATAAGATTGTAATAGAGTGAAGAAATCTATTGTTCTGATATCATTTCAAGGAATTGATTCTCGTTGATGATTGAAATGCCGAGCGAAGTGGCTTTCTCAAGTTTTGACGGTCCCATGTTATCGCCGGCCAGCAGATAATCGGTCTTTTTGGAGATAGATCCTGAGTTTTTACCTCCGTTCAGTTC
>CANOKG010000070.1 GCA_947566655.1 uncultured Muribaculaceae bacterium
AATAATAGTAGATGCGACCATCGGGAGCCAATGATGGGAGTCCGTATTTTGGATAGTCCTGAAGTTGGGTTAGACGCTGGTGGATTTTTCCACGGTAGGGTATCGCATCAAGATAGTCACGTGTAACTTTGTTCTCGGCTTCAACCCATGCTAATGTTGCAGCGGCTGTATCGTTCTCCAGCGGTCGGTATGGGTCGTTCACAATAGTGTTGAAGTATGTCTCGGCAGTGTTGTCGGACGGAGCTTCGGGATATTCGATTTTCTTATTGCTCGAACATGAAGACATGATTGCAGGAATGGCGGTTATGCCTACGGTTAAAAGGATTAATTTATTCATTGACTGAAATATGTGAGGTGTTTAAATTCTTAGAACAGGTGTGAGTCGTGTCAAAGTTCAATGATTGTCGTTTGAACGCTGATCGTGTCGGCGTTTCATGGTATAACGCACTCCGACAATGCAGGCGAGTGACAACAGTATCACACCGAAATAACGGAATGCCGAGTAATTGCCGGCGACATATTCGGGATAGCCCATGTAACACATGACTCCGAGGTACACGAGTAAAAGCAGGGGTACAATATTATATCTTTTCATCTGATTCTGTTTCTTGTGGAACGACTGTATAAGGTGACATCGATGGATCGAAATGACCATTCAACAGGTAGTCGTAGATTCTCAGACATGCCCATGCATCAAGCGATGCATATCCTATCTGGCCGGGGGTCAGTGTTTGAGCTTCCCAATTGCTCAAGCGTTGTCCCTTTGATATATGTTCTCCAAATATGATTGCATAGATTCGTTGCAATGACATGTCGCATATTTCAAACTTCTTGACAAATTGTTGCAGTTCAATAAAGCCCGCCGGAGAGCATGGCGCCAATTGGTTAAGACCGTGGAAATCGTCTTTGGTAGAGAGTCCTATCTTAATGACGTCGGGATTTTCCAGAAGCTTTATAAGTGGCTCTGTAAGGCCCATTTTGTTGGTGCGGAACAGAAAACATTCATCGGTTGTAGCCAATTGAATTAGAGCTACTTTATGAAAATCACCTTTCTTGAAAGAGGGACGGGTTTCGGTATCGAATCCTATTATAGACTGTTTAGACAGGTAGGCAACGGCCTGACGTGCATCGGCGGCATTGTCCAATACAATACTGCGGCCACCAAATGTCGCGATGGGTAGTTCTTTAATATCTTTTTTGTCAATAGATAACATTAAAATGCTTTTTGATTAAGGAGCTATTAGGTCGGTGATCTTAGCAATTTACTTTGCAAAAGTAGTGAATTTGAGTGAATTATAGTGTAGTCTCATTCCAAAAAATGTTAACTTTGGTGTCTATATATGAAATTAGTTGTAAATTTGTGGTTATTCTTGAAATAGAGGAAAACAAGCTCTTTCGGGAAACTGCTTTCCATTGATTTTAAACCAATTTATTTTTTTATCTATGATAAAGAAAATACGCATTATCGCTGCCTTGATTTTTTGGATCGGCGTGACGTTGTTATTTCTCGATTTCACGGGGTTGGCTGCCCGCTGGCTTGGCTGGATGGCTAAACTGCAATTTCTGCCGGCATTGTTGGCAGGCAATGTGATAGTGTTAATCATTTTGATATTGCTCACTTTGGTGTTTGGACGTTTGTATTGCTCTGTTATTTGTCCGCTTGGGGTGATGCAGGATGGTTTTGCGGCGCTTGGCCGCAAGAGTCGGCGCAATCGTTACAGCTATTCACCGGCAGTATCATGGCTACGTTACACAATGTTGGGACTGCTTATTGTTGGCATCGTTTTGGGCGCCGGATCTCTATTTGGGTTGATAGCACCCTATAGTGCCTATGGCCGAATAGTCGGTAACCTTTTGCAGCCTATTTGGATATGGTGCAATAACCTGCTTGCCGACTGGGCTGTAAAACATGATTCTTATGCTTTCTACAGTGTCGATGTATGGATAAAAAGCATCGCTTCTATTGTGATTGCAGCCGCTACTCTTATTGTTCTTGCTGTTTTGGCTTGGCGCAATGGACGCACGTATTGTAATACGATTTGTCCGGTTGGAACGGTACTTGGATTCATTTCGCGGTTTTCACTGTTGAAACCGGTTATTGATACCTCCAAATGTATAAATTGCGGAAAGTGTGCCCGAAACTGTAAGGCAGCTTGCATTGATGCCAAGAACCACACAATCGACTACAGCCGCTGTGTAGTATGCTTCGATTGCTTGGGTAATTGCTCGACCAATGCTATTTCCTATAGGCGTGCAAAAAAAGTGGCCAAGCCCATAGATAAAAAAGATGAGGTGGACGATAAAGGCCGCCGTGCCTTCCTTTCGGTTACAGCAACCGCTGCTACTGCAGCTGCTGTTGACGCTCAAGTGAAATTTGACGGTGGACTGGCTGTTATACAAGATAAGAAAGTTCCGGAAAGAAAAACACCTCTTGTGCCTGCCGGAGCACTGAGTCTTCACCATGTTGCCCATCACTGCACCGGGTGTCAGCTCTGTATAGCTGCTTGTCCTAACGGGGTGCTGAGGCCTTCGGGCGATCCTGCCCGTTTGTTCCAGCCGGTGATGCAGTTTGACCGTGGATACTGTCGTCCGGAGTGCACACGTTGTTCAGAGGTTTGTCCTGCCGGAGCCATTCATCGTATCACGCCACAAGAAAAAAGTGCCATAAGCATTGGCCATGCAGTATGGATTCCTGAAAACTGCATTGTGTTGACCGACAAACACCAATGTGGTAACTGTTCCCGCCATTGTCCGTCGGGTGCTATTACTATGGTACCACAGGATAGTTCAGAGAAAGGGGCGTTGAAAATACCATCGATCGATACTGAAAAGTGTCTGGGCTGTGGTGCTTGTGAAAATTTATGTCCGGCACGCCCGCTTAGCGCAATTTATGTAGAAGGAAATCACCGTCATCGTGAAATTTAAGGTATGGATAAATTTAGCAAAAAGATAGAACGCCGAGACTTCTTGAAAAAACTCGGACTGGGTGGAGTTGTTGCCGGAGCCGCGTTAGCGGGTTGTAATCGTCGTGCCACCGATAAGTTAGCTAACGGAAATGATGTTTCGACCGACCGTGAGCCTGGTGAAATGACCTATAGAGTCAACCCAAACACAGGTGACCGTGTGTCGTTGCTCGGTTATGGCATGATGCGTCTGCCACAGAGAGGTCGTGATCTTGACCAGGATGCTATAAACGAATTGGTTGACCATGCTTTAAAGCATGGCGTCAATTATTTCGATACGTCGCCGATGTATTGTAAAGGAGAGTCGGAGCGTGCCACAGGTATCGCCCTGAGCCGTCATCCTCGCGAAAGTTACTTTATTGCAACCAAGCTTTCTAATTTTGCTCCTTCTACATGGCCGTTGCAGGAGTCAATAAAGATGTTTGAGAATTCTCTTGAATATTTGCAAACCACCTATATCGATTATTTGCTTCTTCACTCAGTGGGAGGTGGCGGAATCGCGAATCTTAATGACCGGTTTATTAATAATAAGCTGCTCGATTATCTCAAAGAGCAGCGGGCCAATGGCCGCATCCGCAACCTCGGTTTCTCGTTCCACGGTGATGTCGAAGTTTATGATCATCTGCTTGCCATGCACGACCGAGGTGAGGTACATTGGGACTTTGTTCAGATACAACACAACTATGTCGACTGGCATAACCCGGAGGGAAATGCCAAACGTTCGGAGTATCTGTATGGTGAACTTGAGCGCCGTGGTATCCCCGCTGTAGTTATGGAACCGTTGCTCGGTGGCCGACTTTCTCATTTGCCCGATCACTTGGCCAATACCTTGAAGGAACGTAAACCCGGTAACAGTTTGGCTTCGTGGGCGTTCAGGTTTGCCGGTACACAGCCCGGAATCCTGACTGTGTTAAGCGGGATGACTTATATGGAACATCTGCAAGATAATCTATTGACCTATTCACCGTTCGAGCCTTGTACTGATGAAGAAATCGACTTCCTTATCCACACGGCCGTGTTGTTGGATCGTTATCCGTTGGTGCCATGTACAAAGTGTCAATACTGTATGCCATGCCCCTATGGACTGAACATACCGGCCATTTTTGAGCATTATAACAAGTGTGTAAATGAAGGTAATGTAGCTGAATCGACCGCTGATCCTGATTATGCAAAAGCCCGGCGTGCATTTTTGATAGGTTATGATCGTTCGGTTCCAAAGCTGCGCCAGGCATCTCATTGCACTGGCTGTGGCGAGTGTTTGTCCCATTGTCCTCAGTCTATTAAAATACCGCAGCGACTCCATGACATCGATACCTATGTCGAGAGCTTGAAACGTGAAACCAACGGCTTCTAAACAACTATTTACTCCCGACAATGTTCTTTTGATAGTAACATAACCAATAAAACATGATTGATTTAAAAAATATAAAATCACCTGCCGATCTCAAGGGCAAGTCTCTATCCGAACTTGAAGAGTTGGCCGAGTCTTTAAGAACTGTTTTGCTGAGGAAATTGAGTGTACATGGTGGTCACACAGGTCCAAATTTAGGATTTCTTGAGGCTACTGTAGCTCTCCACTATGTATTTAATTCTCCTGTTGATAAGATTGTCTATGACGTGTCCCACCAAAGCTATGTTCACAAGATGCTTACCGGTCGAATTGATGCGTTCATCGATCCTACCAAATATGACACTGTCACAGGATATACCAATCCCGGAGAAAGTGAGCATGATTTCTTTACAATAGGCCATACATCAACAGCCGTTAGCCTTGCCGGAGGCTTAGCAGTAGCACGCGACATGAAGGGCGAGACAGCAAATATTATAGCCGTCGTTGGTGATGGATCGTTAGGTGGAGGTGAGGCTTTTGAGGGGCTCGATACCGGAGCTACTTTAAAGAGCAATTTTATAATTGTTGTAAACGACAATGATATGTCGATTGCCGAGAACCACGGTAGCATGTATGACAATCTCCGTTTGCTGCGTGAAACCGATGGAAAAGCTGCCGATAACTTCTTCAAGACACTCGGCTATGATTATCTCTATGTTCCCTATGGCAACGACCTGAAGTCTCTTATTGCAGCCTTTGAACGCGTCAAGGACACTGATCGTCCTGTGGTAGTTCATCTTAATACACAGAAGGGTAAAGGCTTCGCTCCGGCCGAGGCCAACCGTGAAATGTTCCACTACGCTGCTCCTTTCAATCTTGAGACGGGTGCTATGTCAGGCAGTGATGCTGAGGGTTATGATGATATTTTCTCTAACTTCATGTTGGCGAGAATGCAAGCCAACAAACTTGTCGCTGTCATTACCGCCGGTACTCCAGGTGTATTGGGCTTTACTCCCCAAAAGCGACATCAAGCCGGTTCTCAATTTATTGATGTGGGCATTGCTGAGCAGGAAGCGGTAGCGTTGGCATCGGGAATGGCCAAAGGTGGTTGTCGTCCGGTGTTTGGGGTGGTTAGTTCGTTTATTCAGCGTGCCTACGATCAGCTGAGTCAGGATGTGGCAATCAATGGCAATCCTGTTGTCTTGAATATTTTCTATGGCGGTATCAATGGAATGACCGATGTCACTCACCTCGGTTGGTTTGATATAGCTCTTATCTCCAATATTCCGGGCTGGGTTTATCTTGCTCCTACATGCAAGGAGGAGTATGTATCTATGCTCGATTGGGCTATCAAGCAAACGAGTCATCCGGTAGCAGTCAGAGTGCCCGGCATTATGGCAAGTTCCAAACGGGAGTTCCCTGCCGATTATAGTGAATTGAATAAAAGCGAAGTGGTGACAAACGGCTCAGATGTTGCTGTTATTGCGGCGGGTACATGCCTTCAGGTCGCTATGGAGGCCGCTGACACTTTACGCGCTCAAGGAAAGAACATCACTGTAGTTAATCCCCGCTATCTTAGCGGACTCGATGTCGAGCTTCTGGATTCACTCAAGGATAATCATCAACTTGTAATCACAATGGAAGATGCTGTTCTGGATGGAGGTTTTGGTGAGAAGGTGGCTCGCTACTATGGCGATAGCGATATGAAGGTCAAATGTTGTGGAGTCAAGAAGGAATTCCTCGATCGCTACAATGTGTCAGAAGTAATGGTTGCCAGCGGTCTTACTGCCGACTCTATTGTTGCTTTGATAAATTCATAAATATCTTCCGGTCGTAAAATAACGCCCGACTTTGTTCCTGTATTACAAAGTCGGGCGTTGTATTGTCTGTATTAACGTCTTTTAATGGTTGATGGACGGAATATCGATCCATTCTGTTTGGGGCATTGTGCGTTCAAGATATCGCTTCAGAAAAGCGCGTGTGTCGTCAACTATTGTTGCATCTTTGTCAAAATGAGTGTTGTAGAGCAGGTATGAAACCTTGATGTCTCGTTGACGCAGGGCTTCAAGGGCCAATAGTGTGTGGCTTATGGAGCCTAAGCGGCCATTGGTGACAAGGGCTACCGGGATGTTGCGCGTTGTGGGATAATCGATTGTCCAAAATTCATCGGTCAAGGGTACCATCAGTCCGCCTGCTCCTTCTATCAATGTGATGTCATAAAGGCTGTCAAGCTTGTCGGCAGCCATGTCAATAGCGTCAAGTTCTATTTGGCGTTGGTCAAGTCGGGCTGCAAGTTGCGGCGAACAAGGATAACTGAATATGACCGGAGCGGTAGTGTGATCAATGTCAACATCTTGCATCGGTATGCCCATTATGAGCCGGTGTACATCGATATCCTCAGAGTATTCTTGGTTTCCGGTCTGAATAAACTTCATTGTAATGACTTTAGTCCCATCATTGGCAAGCATTTTTGCGAGATATCCGGTGGCGTAGCTTTTGCCGGCATCGGTATCTATGCCGCTTATAAATATTTTCATATCTTCTTAATTATTAATGTCGTGTAGGTGTAGTCAAGGTGGCGTAGCTTATTGTTGCGCAGAAGTGTTCTGAGCCGGGCTCTCGACGATTGTCCGACACCGTCTACTCCCGTGAGCCGCAGGTGTTGCAGCAGCTCTCTTGTTGACTCGAATTGCAGTTGGTCGGTATAGGTATTTATTTCTACGAGACGGCACTCTACCGAGATGGCATCAGAGAGCTGGTTGGCCGATACGTAGTTGAGCGATACGCCTGTTTGCTCGGCAAATTGACTAAAAGTACCTTCGGTGTAGAGCGATATCGCGGCAATTCCGCCGTGCCGGAGTACACGTTGAATTTGCCTGATGGCATTTACCGGTGAATTGAACCACTGCAATGTTGAAGAACTGACCACTAAATCTACCGAATCATCGGGCAGCTCCATGAGCCGGGATTCGGCATCATCGGCTACAGGAGTAATATTACAGGCAGAGGTTTCAGGAGCCGCTGGCATCGTAAGATCCCAAAGTTCAAGTTCCTCAATCTGTATGCTGTTTTTATAGTAATTGGTCAGGCAATCGTTACCGGCTCCAATTTCAATAGCTCTTTTATAGCAGTAATCGTTGTTTACCGAATCAAGAAGTTTCCGGGCAAGCAATGATGCTACCCGGTATTGTATGAGAGCTGAGTTATCGTAGGTATCGCGAGTGTCACGGAATCTTTTAGCTACAAGCGATTTGTTTACTGTCAATTGTCCGATCAATGACTCGAAGTCGGGCAAATGTGGTGCTTCAATCGAAATTATTCGGGTGTTTTTCCATGCTTTCAGTTGGTTGGTGTAAGGAAAAATCATATCATTGACAGCAGCAACAGCTATATCCCACGAAAAAGGTTTCCTTGTTTCCAATGCACGTTGCCCCAGTATGCTGAGTTCTTCGCGAAGTGATTCGATCGGGCGATTGGGCGCCGATAGGTTGAATTGCCTGTAGCGTTCGGTAGAGCCGCACATGCGTCGATTGAAGCGGATTACATTGTTTTCAGAGAGTGTCGATAGAGTGCCATCAAATATTTTTGTAGGTATACCGTAGGTGTCTGAAACCGGAGTTGGGGTACCGTTTACGGCTATAGTAAGAGTCAGGGGTAATCCAAGCGCTGGCACTACACGTTCAGCCTCCATTACGCCCATCGACCAAGCTATCAGCACCACTTCACGATATCTTTTGAATACCGACGTATCGACTTTTTCCGATCGGTAATCCCAGCCAACAGCAATATCGTATCCCGGGGCAGTAAGGTTGCGGAAAGGGACATCGGTCATGCCCCAGCCGGCCATTATCAACAGCAGGTGACTACTTCTGTCGGTTTTTGTAAAAGTGATATTCATTTGTGAAAATGGTGTTGGAGCGATTTTAGAAGTTGGTCAATGTCTTCTATTGTCATGGCGGCACTTAGACTTATGCGCAGGCGCTCGGTTCCGGGAGGCACCGTGGGAGTGCGTATCGGGAGTACTTTGATATGGTCGTTTTCAAGGGCTTTTGAGAGTTCTACAGCCTTTTGGGGGTTGCCCACAATCACCGGTTGGATGTGGCTCGGAGTATATTTTCGGCCGGTAATCTGCGTGAGTCCGTCGGCAAGGTGCACCGACAACTCGCGAAGGTGTTCACGCTCTTTGTCCATGCCGGTAATTTGATTGACCATTAATGTTGACCACGCAGCAGTGAGTGGGGGTAATGCAGTTGAAAAAATAAATGACCGGCAGCGGTTTACTGCTATATCGCGTAGGGTGTTGGAGAGGATAGCATAGGCACCCACTGAGGCTGCCGCTTTTCCTAATGTTCCGATGATCAGATCCCAAGCCTGAGGGTCGGAACTTGACAGAGCCAGTCCGAGACCTTTATCGCCGGCTACGCCCAAGGCGTGGGCCTCATCAATATATAACATAAGCTTTGGATGTCGATGTTTGAGGGCTATGAGTTCTTCAATTGGAGCCATATCACCATCCATCGAGTAAATGCTCTCCATTATTACGAGAGTATTGTGCCCATCGGGTCGCACTTTGTTGATTATCTGTTCTAAATGATTGATGTCGTTGTGCCTGAAACGTTGCCATGACGCTTTGCTGAGCATGATACCATCGATTATGCTTGCATGAACCAATTTGTCGGCCAAGATAAGTGTATCCTTGTCGGTTATAGCCGGTATGAGACCCGAATTGGCATGGTATCCGCTATTGAACATCAGGGCGGGGCGGCCATATAGTTTTGCTAATCTGTTCTCTAACTCGCTGTATGAGTTTTGAGGTGCCGCCAACAACCGAGAGGCAGAGGAGGTAAGAAGGAGAGATGATCTGACTGTCTCACTTTCAAGAAATGCTTTTCTGAGGTCATGACGTTCGGCTAAACCTAAGTAGTCGTTTGCCGAGAAATCGAGCGTTTTACTGTTGGTGCGGTCGGCCGGAATCGATCTGAAATTTCCGGTTTTCTTTAATTCTTCAATTATAATCTCTCTATTCATTTAGGTAGCATTTCAATAAGTTGCCTGCAAAGGTACACCAGGTCTTCATCACTTGTAACGTAGGGAGGCATGATATATACATTTGTGCCAAAGGGCCTGATCCACACTCCACGATCAACACATTGGCGTTGAAATTCACCGACATTTACAGGCTTGACAGTCTGTACCACACCGATTGAACCGAGAACACGCACATCGGCTACTGATTCTTTCTTAGCAGCCGGTGCCAATTCCCGCTTCATGATTGTCTCCATGTTTGCTACTTTGGCTTTCATGTCGGTTGAATTTAACAGTCGTAACGAGGCTAATGCCACGGCACATGCAAGTGGGTTGGCCATAAATGTAGGGCCGTGCATCAATACTCCTGCCTCGCCATTAGAGATCGTGTCGGCAACCTCGCGTGTAGTCAAAACCGCACTCATGGTCATGTATCCGGCAGTAAGTCCTTTGCCTATACACATGATGTCGGGTATGACACCAGTATGTTCTGTCGCCCACATTTTTCCGGTGCGCCAGAAACCGGTCGCAATCTCATCGAATATGAGCAATATACTGTGTCGGTCACAGAGTTGGCGTAGCTGTCGCAGATACTCGGGGTGGTAAAACCACATGCCCCCGGCTCCTTGTACTATAGGCTCCAATATCACAGCGGCCAAAGTGTCGCTATGCTCTTCGATGAGTCTTTTCATCGGTTCGAAATCTGATTGGTCCCAATCGCTGCCAAACCGGCATCTTGGCTGTTGGGCAAAGAATCTTACCGGAAGTGCCGTGCCAAATGCTCCGTGCATGCCGGTGACAGGGTCGCAAACGCTCATGGCGTTCCAAGTGTCACCGTGGTAGCCGGAACGTATAGTCGCAAAATCGGTGCGGCGATGGTCTCCAGTTTTTGAAATGGCATACTGTACGGCCATCTTCATGGCGACCTCTACAGCTACCGATCCCGAGTCGGCATAGAAAATATTATGCATGCCTTTTGGAGCGACAGCGAGTAGTTCTTGACCTAAATCTATTGCCGGTTGGTGGGTGAATCCTCCAAACATCACGTGCGACATGCGGTCAATCTGGGCTTTGGCCGCCTCGTTGATTTCCTTGTTATTGTAGCCGTGAATCACACACCACCATGATGACATGCCATCGATCAAGCGAGTGCCATCGCTAAGATAAATATAGTTTTTTTCAGCATGGTCAACCTTGTAGCAAGGCAATGGATTTATAGTGGAAGTGTAGGGATGCCACAAGTGTTCGCGATCCCATTGATCATGATTTATATTGAGGTTCATCGTTATTGGCTTTTATTACTGCAAAGGTACGAATAGAATTAGGAATTAGGAAAGAGGAAAGAGGAATTTAAGAACCGATTTAATAATTGACTGATGTAAAAAAGAAAAGGAATCAGGATATTGTAACAATTCCTAATTCCTTTTCACTAATTATTAATTCAGGAAAATTCCTAATTAATAATTTTCTGCGTAGCGAAAATTATTTAAGGTTTTCCAAGTATGTGCGTAGGCCTTCGTTGTCGGGGTCAAACTCGAGAAGGCGACCAAAGTAGGTCTTTGCTCCTTCTATGTCGTCGATCGACAGGCAGTAGTTGCCGAGACGGGGAAGAGTCTGTG
>CANOKG010000071.1 GCA_947566655.1 uncultured Muribaculaceae bacterium
CAACGTTCAGGTGTTACTTGCCGGCCGCGACAAAGTCTACAAAGTACCCTCTGTGAAATCGCTCCTACCACTCGCATTCATCGAATTCTAAAAAATTCAAATCCAAATATCATTACATCTTATAGCATGAAAAAATTTGCATCTTTTGCACTGATGTGCACCTTGGCACTTGGCGTTTTAGCACAACACCGCGCCGACCGTCAACAACTTGACAACTCAAAATCTTTCTCAATGATATTGCTGGGAGATCCCCAGGGATATATCAAGTATGACATTAATCAGCCTCTCTTTGAATTGCAGACGGTATGGATTGCCGACAATATAGACAACTTGAATATAAAAGCGGTGCTCTGCACGGGTGATCTTGTTGAACAGAATGAGAACCTGGTGCGCAACCGCAACATGCTTAACCAGACCTCACGCGAGATGTGGGAATCGGTTTCGCGCGCATTTGAACGGCTTGACAACAAGATTCCATATATTATCTCCACCGGTAACCACGATTATGGTTACCGCAGTTCGGAAAATAGCAGGACTAAATTTCCTGAATATTTTCCGATTGAAAGAAATAAAACCTGGTATGATTGCATCGTGGGCGTATATCCAAACAGGAATGATGTAGAGTCGCTTGAGAACGCGGCATTTGAATTTGAGCAGCCCAATTGGGGCAAGATACTGGTTGTGTGCAACGAGTTTGCTCCTCGCGACGAGGTACTTGAATGGACTGCAAAACTTATCAGTAGCGACCGGTTTAAGAATCATCGAGTCATATACATAACCCACTCTTTGCTGAATGAGCGCGATGCAGCACGAACTGACAACGAGCCATATACCATCACACCTCACAACTGGGGGCAACAGGTATGGGATAAATTGATTCAGCCTTCTGAGAACATTGTCCTGGCTATTTCGGGTCATGAAGGCGATGTAGGTGATTTTGAGGATTCTGTAGCTTATCGCTTGGATAAGAATGCAATTGGAAAGAATGTACACCAGATGATGTTCAACGTCCAGACCCTCGGAGGAGGATGGGAAGGGAACGGAGGTGACGGCTGGCTGCGCATCCTGGAGTTCAAACCTGATGGGAAAACAATAGGAGTGAAAACCTATTCACCTCTTTTCGGTATATCTCCGGCAACCAAGCATCTTGCTCACCGCACCGGTGATATTGACCAGTTTGATATGACAGTAGAGTAAGTAACTGATTATAATGGCAAGTTTGAATTTCAACAACTAATATACGACAAAACGGTAAATAAATTCCCTTTTTTTATAATGAAGAAAAATTTGGTTAGAATTTTGTAGATTCACAAAACTATTTTTACCTTTGCAGACACAATAGGCAAAATCTATTAATGATAACCATTTCATACATACAGATCAACTTTAAAGGCTCGGTTAAGATCACCTCAACCAAGTCCCATCATTGGCACCATCGACATTGTGCCCACTCAGGCCTTTAATACTCTTACCTACACCAGATTGACCGCATACTAACAACATTCATTCATCCAGCGGCAATCCAATTTCAAAAAATAGACATATCATTTTTTAAGGCTACGACAATCAATTGCCGTAAACCTCCAATTTATAATTTTCAAATCAATGTTGACAATTGCCATTCAAAACAAAGGACGTCTTAACGAAGACACCGTCTCACTGATGCTCGATGCCGGCATCTCGGCATCGGCCTCTCACCGTAAGTTAATCTCCGATGCCAAGGGCTTTCCGCTCCACGTCCTTTACCTGCGCGATGATGATATTCCTCAGGCTGTAGCAATGGGAGTTGCCGACATAGGCATAGTAGGTCTTAACGAAGTCCTTGAAAAAGAACAAGACGTAGAGGTATTGATGAAACTCGGTTTCGGCGCTTGCCGGCTGTCACTCGCCGTACCAAAAGAAGTCGACTACCAGGGGCTTAAATGGTTTGAGGGCAAACGGGTAGCCACCTCCTACCCCGTTATCCTACGTAAATTCTTTGCCGATAACGGCATCAACGCCCAAGTTCACCAAATTGCCGGATCGGTAGAAGTCGCCCCAGCTGTAGGTATGGCTGATGCCATATTTGACATAGTGTCGTCGGGCGGTACTCTTATCCAGAACGGCCTTCGTGAAGAAGAAACAGTAACATTCTCCGAGGCAGTGCTCATCAGTACTCCCAACCTCGATGATGACAAAAACAGGGAGATAGAGAAACTGAAATTCCGATTCCAGTCAATTCTCGAGAGCCGCGGAATGAAATATGTGCTGTTCAACTTGCCCAAAAACAAAATAGACGAAGCCGTGGCTATATTGCCTGGTATGAAAAGCCCGACGATTTTGCCACTTGCCAATCCCGAGTGGGTTTCGCTTCACGTTGTACTTCACGAAGATATTTTATGGGAAAAGATTGAACAATTAAAAAATATTGGAGCTACCGATATTCTCGTGCTAGCACTCGAAAACGTTATCAGATAATGGAAATAATCAACAATCCCAATATCGCCGATTGGCAACGTCTGTGTGAACGCAACATTCCGACCGATGACGAGATCGAGGAAGTTGTAGCCGAGATCATAGCTAAAGTCAAAGCTAAAGGTGATATTGCACTGATGGAATATGCAGCCCGCTTTGATGGCTATGAAGGAGAAAGTCTACTCGTTGACAAAGAGACAATCACAGAACGTGCCTATCTCGTAGAGCCCGAGGTTAAGAATGCTATAAAAAAAGCGGCCGAGAACATAGCTCTATTTCACAAGGCTCAAATACCGACTCAAGTTGAAACAGAGACGATGCCGGGAGTAAGATGCCTGCAACGTGCTGTACCCATACAGAGCGTAGGCCTGTACATTCCCGGTGGGAGAGCACCGCTTTTCTCCACTGTGCTTATGCTGGCGATACCTGCGAGGATTGCAGGATGCAAAGAGATAGTACTTTGCACTCCAGAGAATGGTATTCACGGTATCGCTCCCGAAATATTGTTTGCCGCTGATCTTTGTGGCATTGACAAGGTATTTCGCATAGGCGGTGCACAGGCAATCGCAGCAATGGCGTTTGGTACTCAAACTTTGCCACGTGTCGATAAGATCTTTGGCCCGGGCAACCGTTTCGTAACCAAGGCCAAACAGATGGTAACCGGATTCACATCAATCGACATGCCGGCTGGTCCGAGTGAGGTTATGGTACTGGCCGACCGGTCGGCAAATCCCACCTTTGTTGCAGCCGATATGCTTTCACAAGCCGAGCATGGACCCGACAGTCAAGCCATCGCTGTGTGTGACTCTATGGAACTGGCCTTTGCCATTGGTAATGAAGTCAAACGACTGGCTGATATGCTGAAACGCCGCGACATGATCGAAGGATCGCTAAGCCACAGCCGGGTCATTGTATTGAAGAAGCGAAACGACATAACCAAGTTCGCTAATCTTTATGCCCCCGAACACCTGATAATTTCCATGGAAAATCCATGGGAAATTGCCAACTCAATTACGGCAGCCGGCTCGGTGTTCATCGGGAATTTCTCACCTGAGAGTGCCGGTGACTACGCGTCGGGGACCAATCATACATTGCCTACCTCAGGTTGGGCACGATCCTACAGTGGAGTGAACATAGACAGCTTCATGCACAAAATCACCTATCAGGAGATTACACGCCAAGGACTTGACTCCCTATCATCAATAATAACTACTATGGCACGCGCCGAAGGGCTCGATGCCCATGCTCTGGCTGTTGACCTGAGAATACGTTAACCTATCATCGCAAAGTCATGAAGAAATATATTCGCAAAAACATACTTGATCTGGAACCCTATTCCACCGCCCGCGATGAGTTTAAAGGCGGGGAGGTCGATGTTTGGCTTGATGCCAACGAGTCGCCCTACAACAATGGAGTGAACCGATATCCCGATCCTCATCAAAAGAAACTGAAAGCCCGCATTTCGGAGCTATTCAATATACCTTCCAACCAGATTTTTGCAGGTGGCGCCGGAAGCGATGAAGCCATTGATGTTGTATACCGAATTTTCTGTGAGCCGGGACGCGACAACGCCATATCAATTGCCCCGAGCTATGGTGTCTACAAGGTATCGGCCGCAGTCAACGACATCGAGCTACGCGAAGTATTGCTGAACGACGACTACTCGCTCCCCATAGAGCGGTTATTGAATGTAGCCGATGAACACAGTAAACTCATATGGATATGCTCGCCCAACAACCCGACGGGTAACGCCTTCCCACGCCATGAGATTCTTAAAGTTGCCGAACAGTTTGACGGGATGGTAGTTGTCGACGAAGCCTACGGTGATTTTTCCGATGAAGAATCGATCATAAGCGCTATTTCCGACCATCCAAACATCATTGTACTACGCACATTTTCCAAAGCTTGGGGTATGGCAGGAATGCGTGCGGGCATGGCATTCGCCTCGCCCGAGGTTATCACCTACATGGACCGTGTGAAGTATCCCTACAACATGAGCGCCTTGATACAGAGCGAACTGATCAAGCGAATAGAAGCCGGTACAGGCAATCACATTCCCGAGATTAAACAGGAACGTGACAAGCTGGCCAAAGCACTCGCTGAGGTTGACTGCGTAGAAACAGTGTATCGGTCAGACTCAAACTTCCTGTTGGTAAAGGTCACTAATGCCAACGCCATCTACGATTACCTTGTTGATAACGGTGTGATTGTTCGCAACCGCACGAAAATGCCTCTGTGCCAGAATACGCTGCGCATCACCGTAGGAACACCCTCCGAAAACAAAGTGATATTGGCATTGTTGAAGAACTACGGCAAAAATGACACCGAGACCTGCAACTTGATAGCATTGTCACGCGGTCGCTCAGCATCAATAGCCCGTAATACTTCCGAGACGAAAATCGAAGTTAAAATAAATCTTGATGGTAACGGGGAATCGGCAATCGACACCGGGCTGAAATTTCTCGATCATATGCTTTGGCAAATACCCCATCATGCAGGCATAACACTCGTTGCAAAGTGTAAAGGAGATCTTGAAGTCGATGAACACCACACAATGGAAGATGTAGCTATCGCACTCGGAGACGCTCTGCTTAAAGCTTTGGGCAACAAACGAGGGATAGAACGCTACGGCTTCGTCCTCCCTATGGACGAGTGCGATGCCATGGTTCTGATGGATCTTGGCGGTCGAATCGACTTCCAATGGTCGGTTCCATTCACACGAGAATATGTCGGTGACACTCCCACCGAGATGTTCAAGCATTTCTTTCAGTCTTTATGCTGCGCCATGAAGTGCAACTTACACATAAGCGCCCGGGGAGAAAACAACCACCATCTTATCGAAGGTGTTTTCAAAGCCTTCGCCCGCGCTTTGAAAATGGCTGTGCGCTGCGACCAATTCTCATATAATCTACCCTCAAGCAAAGGTGTACTATGATAGCTGTTATTGATTATGGAATGGGCAACATCTGCTCACTGGGACATGCACTTCAACGTCTTGGTGTCGAATGGCAACTCACAGCCGACCCCACGGTAATAACCACCGCGAGCCACGTCATTTTGCCTGGTGTTGGAAATGCAGCCGAAGCGATGGAGAATTTGAAAAAGTTGCAATTGCCAGAGCTTATAACCACCCTGCGTCGACCGGTGCTCGGTATCTGCGTAGGCATGCAGGTAATGTGCCGTCACTCTGAGGAAGGCGATGTCGACTGCATAGGTATATTTGACGCCAAAGTAAAACGTTTCATCCAACAGCCCGGAGTTAAAGTTCCCAACATGGGTTGGAGCCGCTTGGCCAACATGGATGGAAAATTATTCAAAGGGATTGATAAAGGGTCTTATGCATACTTTGTCCACAGCTACTACGCCCCACTATGCCCCGACACTATAGCTACATCACGACATCCCGAGATGTTCTCGGCGGCTCTTAAGTATGAGAATTTTTACGGCACACAGTTCCATCCCGAGAAAAGCGGAGATGTCGGCGAATCGATAATTAAAAACTTCATCAACCTATGATCGAGATTATTCCGGCTGTAGACATTATAGATGGCCAATGTGTACGTCTCACCAAAGGCGACTACGACACAAAAAAAACATATTCGGCTACACCGGTCGAGATGGCTCGGCTCTATGCTGCCTCAGGGGTAAAACGAATACATCTTGTGGACCTTGACGGCGCTAAAGCGGGAGGTCCGGTCAATCTCGCGACATTGCGAGATGTTGCCGACCTTCACTTGCTTAAGATTGAATGGGGAGGTGGAATTAAGAGCGAGGCCCACCTCAAGACTGTGCTTGAAGCCGGAGCCGACTATGCCATAATTGGCTCACTCGCCGTGAAGCAACCTCAACTCATGGAGCAATGGCTAAGCCAACTTGGTGGTGAACGGATTATATTAGGAGCCGACCTGCGCGATGGCAAAGTTGCCGTAAGCGGTTGGCTCGAGGACTCGGAGCTGACGATTCACGAACTCATAGAGAGATTCAAACCATTCGGATTAAAAGAAGTGATATGCACCGATATATCGAAGGATGGCATGTTACAGGGACCGGCCACTAATATGTATGTCGACCTTGCCAGGCGCTATCCCGACATCACGTTCACCGTATCGGGAGGTATTTCTTCGGTCAACGATATAGTTGAGCTAAATACACTTGGACTCCCCCGTGTCATCGTAGGGAAAGCTATCTATGAGGGACTCATTACACTCGATCAGATTTCACTATTAAACAACCTCTAAATTCTACACCATGCCGGCAAAACGCATAATCCCATGCCTCGATGTAAAGAATGGCCGAACAGTCAAAGGTATAAACTTCGAAGGACTCACCGACGTTGGCGACCCGGTTGAACTCGGAGCACGCTACGCACGCGAAGGGGCCGATGAGCTGGTATATCTCGATATATCAGCATCTAAAGAGTGCCGCAACACTTTTACCAGTCTTGTAAGCAACATCGCACGCCACATCAATATTCCATTCACAGTAGGCGGTGGAATCTCGTCAATCGATGACGCTTCACGACTTCTCGATGCCGGTGCCGACAAGATTACAATAAATAGTGCTGCAGTGGCCAATCCTGCACTTATAAGCGAAATAGCGGCTCGCTACGGGCGGCAATTCGTGGTCGTAGCTATCGATGCCAAACAGATTGACGGAACATGGCGCGTCACAACCCACGGTGGCTCACGACTCACTGACCTCGAACTGTTCACATGGGCCGTTGAAGTTGAACGTCTCGGTGCCGGAGAGATAATGTTTACATCAATGGATCACGATGGAACACGAAACGGTTATCCGTGTGATACATTTGCCCGGCTCTGTTCTGAACTTTCAATTCCGGTAATCGCCTCAGGCGGTGCCGGTTCGGTCGATGATATTGCCAAGGTACTTATCGACGGAACTGCCGATGCAGCCCTGGCAGCATCAATATTTCATTACGGTGAAATAACAATAACCGAACTCAAGCAACAACTAAGCTCACGAGGTATCGAAGTTAGATTAACAAAATGACACCAATCATGAATTTCAACGATTTCAATTTAGATAAATGCGCCGACCGATTGCTACCGGTAATTATTCAGGACAACGTCACTCTGAAAGTTCTGATGCTCGGCTACATGAACCGTGAAGCATTCGATAAAACAGTATCAACGGGAAAAGTAACTTTTTACAGTCGCACACGACAAACACTTTGGACAAAAGGTGAAACATCGGGGCATTTCCTGTTGCTCAACGATATGTACAGCGATTGTGACAACGACACACTGCTCATTAAAGCGACACCCATAGGTCCGACATGCCACCGTGGCACCGAATCGTGTTTCGACATGCCCGCCGAGGAAGGATTCATTAGGAAACTCTCAGCAATAGTGCAGGGACGACACAGAGAAATGCCCGAAAACTCCTACACCACCAAGCTATTCATTAAAGGTGTAAAGAAAATAGCACAGAAAGTAGGAGAAGAAGCAGTTGAGTCAGCGATCGAAGCCGTCGACGGCAATCGCTCGCGCTTCCTCTACGAGAGTGCCGACTTAATTTTCCACACACTCGTACTTCTTGAGCAGATGGGCTACACACTCGCCGATGTCGAGAAAGAACTCCTCAACCGCCACTCATGACAGCGCATATCAGCCACCCTAAATATCACAACTATAGAAACTATTCCGATATATGGTAGCTTATGGCAATATCTTCGGTTATTGACGCTGATAGGAGGCTATGTAAGTCAGTGATGCCGGAGCCTCGGGGGCTTTTGATTTGTCGCTGAACCAGCGGCCCACATAGTCACGATATCTCTCGGTCATATCAAAATGGCTCATTCCAATACCCACATCGACCATGTGAACGGTTTCGGCACCTTTGCTGTAAAAATGCACTATGTCTCCTTTCACTATAGATCGCCATGGCTGAGAATTAGTCGATGATGGAGCAAGTCTCATCATCATCAATGACTCATAATATTGGTTGGAATCGGTCAACGGGCTATCCCATTGGCCCACGAAGAAGAGTTTATTGACAGGCTTGCGATTTTTACTATTAGCGACAAACCGTGTGAAACGCTCGAGAAAACGTTGCTCACCGGTCGAGATACCAACCGGAATAACAATGTGCAGATCCATCTTCTCAGGAAAATGGGCTACGCGCTCAAAATCGCTCGATTTATAGGTACCTCCCATCCAACATGTTCCCAACCCCATCTGTGTACATGCTATCACGACCTGTTCCATGGCAAACCCCGCGGCAACGGCATTCATGGGATTGCCGTCATCAAATCCTAACAGCATAAAAGTCGACGCTCCCTTGATCACGCCATAGGTTCCCGGCTTAAGGTCGGCACGCATATCAAAACGTTGCAAATCCATAGCCCACTCTCCGTCAAATGGCGAAGTGGCACATGCCATAGAGGCATTGATTGCCTCGGTAGCTTCAACGCCAAGAGGCTTGCCATCAAACGTGCGCACTGACCGGCGCGCTTCCATAGCTTCTAAAATATCCATAGTATATATAGTTTTATAGTTTGCAAATATAACAATAATGCATCTATGCTTGTAAGATAGAAGCTCATTCCATTTCACAAATTTTAAATAATTTTTCGTACCTTTGCACTCTGTTTCCAAATATCGTTTAAACTATGCATTTTTCAGGTACTATTGATTTCAAGCCGAAGCTGTTCTCGGCGTTATCAAACTATTCATTTTCAAAATTTAAAGACGATCTGATTGCAGGCGTGGTAGTAGGTATTGTCGCTCTGCCTCTCGCCATTGCTTTTGGTATCGCCTCGGGCGTAAATCCTACAATTGGCCTTATCACCGCCATAATAGGCGGATTCATTGTCTCGGCTCTTGGAGGCTGCTCTGTTCAAATAGGTGGACCTACAGGTGCTTTCATCGTAATTGTCTACAACATTATAGCGACCTATGGTCTTGAAGGCCTTGCCATAGCCACTTTCATGGCCGGAATCATTCTGGTGTTACTTGGCCTGTTCCATCTTGGCACTGTGATAAAATTCATTCCATACCCTATCGTTGTGGGATTCACTGCCGGTATAGCATTGACTATATTCTCGACCCAGATGAACGACTTCTTCGGTCTCGGTATTCAGGGTGTTCCAAGTGAATTTATCCCCAAATGGGGTGCCTACTTCGCCAATTTCGGCAACATCGATCTCCCGACATTTCTCGTAGGCATTGTCTCTTTACTTATTATTATAGTGACACCGAAAATATCTAAAAAGCTTCCGGGAGCACTAATCGCAATTATTTTGGTAACAGCTGCCATATATATCAGCAACATGTTCTGCGACTTCTTTGCCGGTGTCGAGACAATTGGCCGCCGCTTCAATGGAATGTCGACCGATCTTCCTACCCCTCACGGCTTCGAGCTTTCCATGGCTACTATCAATAACCTACTTCCATCGGCATTTACTATCGCTGTGCTCGGTGCAATTGAATCGCTCCTCTCGGCAACTGTAGCCGATGGTGTAACAGGATCACGAACCAACTCCAACACCGAACTGATTGGCCAGGGTATCGCCAATATCACTGTCCCATTGTTTGGCGGAATCCCTGTCACCGGAGCCATTGCACGTACAATGACCAATATAACCAACGGTGGCCGCACTCCTGTAGCCGGTGTAATCCACGCCATTGTACTGTTGCTCATATTCCTGTTCATGATGGATCTTATCAATATGGTACCAATGTCATGTCTCGCGGCTGTACTTATTGTTGTATCTTACAACATGAGTGGCTGGCGCACGATAAGAGGAATCCTGAAGAACCCCAAAAGCGACATAACAGTACTCCTGGTAACATTCCTGTTGACTGTAATTTTCGACCTCACCATCGCTATAGAGATCGGTCTGCTGCTTGCTGTTGTTCTATTCCTGCGCCGAGTAATGGAGAATACAGCCGTCAAAGTCTACGGAGAACAGCTTGATGCAGCCGAAGGTACCGACATGTCACAACACGAAGTCCTGGATGTTGCTCCGGGAGTATCGGTCTATGAGATTGATGGTCCGTTCTTCTTTGGTATAGCAACCAAATTTGACGAGTTGATGAGAACATCGATGGCCAACAAACCTAAAGTACGCATCATTAGAATGCGTAAAGTTCCATTCATCGACTCAACGGGACTGCACAACCTCGAGCTACTCATCAAATCATCGCAGGCCGAGGGGATCGAGATTGTTCTTTCGGGCGTTCAACCCGGTGTACACGCCACTTTGATGCATGCCGGCTTTGACAAACTTATACCTGCCGACCACATCTGCGACCACATTACCCGTGCAGTCAAGATGGCCAACGCCGTAGCCTCGGCACAGTAATAAGCAAAATATACTTCCAAAGGCCATTCAAAAAGAGGTTTGCAACGAAAACGTGAATTTTTTCAGCAAAAATTTCATTTTTTTATTGGCTGGTAACATTTTTTCATATACCTTTGTG
>CANOKG010000072.1 GCA_947566655.1 uncultured Muribaculaceae bacterium
GTTAAAAACAACGTGAACGCTGCCCGTAAACTCACCGGTGCATCATTTATAGCTGACAGTGAAGGCGAATTCAACCAGCGCGAAACCCACGGTATCGTTGGTTCACGTTACAACGCTGAGTCAATATTAGTTTCTGTCGACAACTTGACTTCTGATGCTACTGTTATTTACAGCATCTATAATGAAGATCCCAACGAGCCCGTTGATCAAACTAACATGACTACCGACGTTAACGGTTTGATCACCCCCGCCGCCGAGCTCAAGAAAGCTGCTACTTACACCAACATCGGTTTCGGCGCTTCTTGGAAGTTCACCGACGGACAATACCCCATGCTCGCCTTCATGACAGCCCCAATCACTGCCGACTATATCTACATCGCTGCAGTGCCTGAGGAAACATTCGTTGGTAACAGCTACAACTCAGGCGCAATCAGTACTTACGGCCGTGAAGTGAAGATCACTACAAGCGATGAGAGCGTTGCTACCGTAACCGAAGGCAAAGTAAACTTTGTTAAGGCCGGTACAGTAACTATCACTTTCTCAACCGAGGGTGATGCATACTGCGCAGGCGAAACCCGCACAGTAACATTTACTCCCAGTGACTTCAATCCCGTGATCTCTACAGCTGAGGATATGGTGAAATTCACCCAGAACCCCTCTGCCAACTTCGTTCTCGCTGCCGATATCGATATGGCCGGTGTTGAATTCACCCCCATCACAAACTTCAGCGGTACTCTTGATGGTCAAGGCCACTGGATCCGCAACATTACATTCAAAGATGCTGACCGCGACAAGACAGCTCTCTTCGCTACATTCAGCGGTGAGTTCATCAAGAATGTAGGTTTCGAAGGTCTCGACCTCGTTGGTAACGCCGACGTTGCTGCCGTAGTAGGTGAGACAACCGGTAACGGTATCATCAGCAATATCGTTGTAACCAACTCTAAGATCAACGGTCGCGACCACGTTGCCTCTATTGTAGGTAAACTCAGCAGTGGCGCTACAATCATCAACTGTATCTCGAACGCAGAAATCTCTACCCGTTCTTACCAGGCTGCCGGTATCGTTGGCGTAGGTATGGAAGGTGGAATTGTTGATAAATGTATCTTTGCAGGTACCGTAGTTGGCGATGGTGGCAATACCAACCTTGCCGGTATCGTTTCTCTCCTTGACCAGGACGGTATGACAATCAAGAACTGTCTCGCAGCAGGTGCTTCTTATACCAATGCAAATACCGGAGACAACTATGGTCTTATCGTTAACCAACATAGCCGTCAAATAACTCTTGAAAACAACTATGTTGCCGCTTACTCTATACTCAATGGCATTGTTAATACAACCGGTAGTGATGCCAACTCCAAGAACGGTGAAATCGTTCCTCAAGAAAAAGTTCGCAGCCAGGAATGGTACACCGAAACTCTCGGTCTCGATTTCGATAACGACTGGAAGTTCCTTGCAGGCGGTGAAGGCAACATGCTCCCCGTACTCAAATGGATGGAAGCACCTATACCCACAGTTATCTTCAACATGCCCTCTGAAGATGGTATCAACCTCACTTACTTTGAAGGTTCTGAATTCTGGGAATACACAACTCTTATCGGTTCTTGGGGTCAAAACGTGACTGTCGAGCAACTTAGCGGTGAGGATTACGCAAGTATCGAGGAATCAGAAGGTCGCATCTACGTTGGAAACACGGCCGCTGAACTCCCCAACGGTGGTGGCACAGCTACCTTCAAGGTTTCATTTGACTCAAATATCAGTGACTTATTCACTCTCGCAGGTACTGACACATTTGATGTAAACGTATCACTGAGCGGTGAAGAGAAAACAATCGACACCGTAGAGGATTTCCTCAACATTCGCAAGAACCCCTCGGGAACATACACCCTCGGTGCTGATATCGATCTCGCAGGCGTTGAATTCAACGGCTTCTGCAACGATGGCAACACTGCATTCACCGGCACTATCAACGGTAATGGACACGCTATCAAGAACTTCATCCTTACATTCAACGATGGCAAAGCCAACCATGGCTTGTTCGGTAAGACATCAGGCGCTACATTCAAAGACATCGCGTTCACTCAATTCTCTGTAAAAGCAACAAATGGTGAGGATCACATCGGTCTTGTCGGCCAGGCTGCTTCCACTACTTTCGAAAACTGCGCATTCATCGGTCACTCATTTGGTGACGACCACGTAGGTCTCGTAGCCGGTGACGCCGATGGCGTTACAATGCGTAACTGCTATGCTATCGGTACTGTAACCGGTGGATCACAGATCGGTGGTTACTTCGGTTGCACACTTGAGGGTGGTTGCGATCTCCAGTACTGTCTCTCAAATATTGACGCTGCATGTACTTTCCGCGGTTGGGTAGGTGGATTCATCGGCCTTATCGACAAGAGCAACAGCGCTGTTTCAATCAAGAACTGTGTATCAATCGGTAACTGTAGCACTTCAGGTTCAGGCACACCAAAGATCGCCGCTCCATTCATTGCCGGTAACGGTGCAGGTGATACCCCCTTGGCTGTAATCACATTCTCTGACAACATCTACAACTCAGCTGCTGTTATGAATGGCGATAGCCAATGGCCTTCTAAGAACGAGAGCGCCGAGGGTGGTAGCGTTATGGCCGCTGAGGCTCAGAACCCCAACACACTCACCGTACAAGGTACTTACACCAATATCGGTTGGGACTTTGACAACGTTTGGGTAATGGGTCAAGGCGAGTACAAATATCCCGTACTCGGTTCTCTTAACGTGACCGACTACAATGCCGGTATCGAGGACGTTATTGCCGATGGTGCTGAGTCTAACATCATTATCGCTGCCGCCAACGGTGAGATCACTGTTGCCGGTCTTGGCGAAAGCGCTGTAATCTCAGTTTACACTGCCGCCGGTGTTCAGGTTGCTTCGGCAGCTGTTAATGCTCCTGTAGCAACAGTAGCTGTTCCTGCCAACGGTTTCTACATCGTGGCTGTAGCTACCAACGGTACAGTTAAGACTGCAAAGGTTGCTGTCAAGTAACACCCTATAATCCTTAAAAGAGCGTGTCGGCGCCTTCCCTGACGCCGACACGCTATTCAACCTTAAATCATTTTCAGGGAACTAAACTTTAATCAATCGCATTTCCAGCATGGTAAACATCAGCTTAAAAAGGATTAAGTATATCGTCTTGCTTATAGCGATATTCTTTTCAGTTTCCGGATATGCCGAGGTTCTCAACGTTACAGGTCGTGTATACGACGAACAGGAAGAACCATTGGTAGGCGTAACTGTAACTCAGAAAAATGATCCCAAGAATATTGTTGTTACCGACGTGAACGGTACATACAATATTAAAGTGAATCGTGGTGACGTCATCGCAGTAAGCTACATCGGCTTCGAACCCGCCGAGAAGAAAGCTAACGGAACCACAGTCGACTTTATTCTTAAAGAAACTACTACAGCTCTTAATGAGGTTGTGGTAACAGGTTACACAACTCAGAAAAAAATCTCGGTGCTCGGTGCACAGACTACCCTTAAAATGGAAGACGTCAAGGCTCCTGTAGCCAACATGACAACCGTACTCGCAGGTCGTGTTGCCGGTGTAGTATCGGTTCAACGCACAGGTTTGCCCGGTCAGGACGACGCCGACATTTGGATTCGTGGTCTTTCTACTTTGACCAACCGCAACGAGGGCCCGCTGGTGCTCGTCGACGGTATCGAACGTAGCTGGTCACAGCTCGACCCCTCCGACATCGAGTCTATCACAGTATTGAAAGACGCAGCATCAACAGCTGTTTACGGTGTGCGCGGTGGTAATGGTGTTATCATCATCACCACAAAACCCGGTGAAATCGGTACCCCGAAATTCTCTTTCGACGTTTATCAAGGTATCACTCAGCTCACCAAGATCCCTTCACTCGTTGACGGTATCGAATATATGGATGCGGTAAATGAGGCTTACAGACACTCAAAAGGATCCGAATATTACAGCCAGCAATATATATGGAACACTAAGATCGCAAACGGTTATCCTCTCAACGCCGAAGAGGCTGCCTACGCTCAGACTGTTGCCGGAGACCGCACCATCAACAAGTACCTCTATCCAAGCGTAAACTGGATGGACCAGATGTACCACAAGTATGGATACAACGGCCGTTATAACGTCAACATTCGTGGTGGTGCTCCCAACGCACAGTACTACGTGTCACTCTCATACTACAATGAGAAAGGTATGACCAAAACCGATCCAGCACAGGACTATTCAAGCGAAATCAAATATGACCGCTACAACTTCCTTACCAATGTTAACCTTAAGGCTACCAAAACCACAAAGGTTGATATAGGTGTGAGCGGTTGGATCACAAGCGGTAACTATCCGAGTCAAAGCATCAGCGATATCTTCAGCAAGGCGATGCAGACCAACCCCGTGATTTATCCCGTTCAATATCCCAACGGTCAGAACCCCGGTATCTCTCCCGACAACCGTGAGCTTGACTCTCCTTGGGTCACCCTTACCCGTCGTGGCTACCAGACACAGACCAACACTCAGGTGAACACCAACCTCAAACTTACTCAGGACCTCGGTTTCTGGAATTGGTCAAAAGGTCTCGAGGTTCGTGCTTTGATTTCATTTGACGTGAAAGCAAGCCAACAGCTCAACTATAAGGTTGACGACAGCACTTGGGCTCCCACTCCTACCAAAGATTCTACTACCGGAACATGGATGGACGACCAGTACCTCTTTGACGCCGATGGAAACATCATCCTCGCAGAGAAATACAAAGGCAACAAAACGATGAGCGTTTCGGCCGACAAATGGGTTTACCGCACATTCTACTTTGAAGGTGCTTTGAACTACAACCGTCAGTTCAACTCAATCCACAATGTAAGTGCATTGGCTCTATTCACAATGCGTAACTATCTCGATGCCAACAACGGTAGTCTCTTCGATACATTGCCCCAGAAACAGCAGAGTCTCGCTATACGTGCGACTTACGACTTCGACCGTCGCTACTTCATCGAGTTCAACGGTGGTTACACCGGTTCTGAGAACTTCCTGAAAGGTCATCGTTTCGGCTTCTTCCCCGCCATCGCCGGTGGTTGGGTACCATCTAACGAATCGTGGTGGAAACCTCTCAGCCCGGTAATCTCGTTCTTGAAACTCCGTTACTCTTATGGTATCGTAGGTAACGACTCATCAAACGGCCGTTTCACCTACTTTGCTAAACTTGATAGCAACGGCGGCGGCTTCTCCAACTACTGGACCGGTAACGGCGCCAGTGGCAGCTGGCACTACAGCTCATATGGCTACCAGCCTATGTGGTCTCGCGTTCGCAAGCAGGACCTCGGTATCGAAATGAATCTTTTCAACTCCGATCTCAGCATCGTTGTTGACCTCTTCAAGGAAAGACGCGACCACATCTTCGTAGAACGTACCGACCTTCCATACCTCGCCGGTCTTGAGGCTAATCCATATGCCAACGTAGGTGTTGTAGAAAACAAAGGTTTCGAAATCTCGGCTGAATATTCTCACTCATTCGGTAAAGACTGGCTCGTATCGCTCCGCGGTAACGTAGCTTACAACCAGGATGAAGTAATCGAGAACGCACAAGCCGATCCCGCTTATCCATGGCTCGATAAACGCGGTCACAACGTACTCGCAGCCTGGGGTTTTGTTGCCGAAGGCCTCGCAACCAGTGAAGAGATGATCAAAGAGCGCAATATCACACAGTTTGGTGAGACATACGCCGGCCAGATCGTTAAACCCGGTGACATCCTCTATAAGGACCTTAACGGCGACGGTCACATCGATGACTATGACAAGACTTGCATCTCTCGCGGTGACCTGCCTCAGATCTACTACGGCTTCGGTGGCGACTTCCGCTACAAGAATATCGGTTTAGGTGTCCTTTTCCAAGGCACAGCAAAGGCCGACCGTCTTCTCTCAGGTAACGGTATCAAACCGTTCCAGAGTTCAAGCGGTGGTGGTACTCTCTATGACAACATCAGCGACCGCTGGAGTGAGGATAATCCTACCAAAACCGACGTGTTCTATCCTCGCTTGGCTTGGGGCGCAACCGATACCTCCAACGAAAACAACTACAAGACCAGCACATGGTGGCTCAAGGATATGAGCTTCCTTCGTCTCAAACAGTTCACCATCTCTTACTACTTCCCCAAAGCATGGCAGAAGGGTGTGCTCAAAGGCGGCCGTTTCTACCTGATGGGAGAAAACGTATTGACATGGAGCAAATTCGATCTTTGGGATCCCGAGCTCAATACCTCAAACGGTATTTCGTATCCTAACGTGCGTACATTCTCAATCGGTGTCAACTTCAACATCTAAAAGACTTGATTTATGAAAAATAAAATTTTTGGATTAGCCCTTCTTGCTACCGGCCTCATCTCGCTGCCTTCTTGCGACAGCTACTTTGATGACGTGCCCAACAATGCCACTACTTTGGACGATATCTTCCAAAACCGTGGTCAGGCTCTCGGATGGCTCACTAACATATATTCATTCTATCCCGATAACACCAACCGTTATGCCGAAAATACAGCTATGTACTGGAACAGTGGTTCAATCGAGGGATATCTCCCATGGGACTGGGTTGAGACTCACGACATCGTTCAAGGGTCTCTTACTCCATCAACAGGTTTTGTACAGCGCTTGTGGAAGCAGTACTACATCGGTATCACCAACTGTAACATCTACATGGAAAAAATTAATATGTGTGACCCGATGCCCGAAAATGAAAAGATAATCACCAAGGCCGAGGCCCGTGCATTCCGTGCATACTTCTACCTCAACCTTATGAAGCTTTTCGGTCCGGTACCACTGATGGGCGACAGAGTAAGCTCTAACGATGATCCCATCTCTATGTACCAGATGCCCCGTAACACTGTCGACGAGTGCTTCGACTACATCATCAAAGAGTTCAAGGAGGTTCTTGATCAGAAAGTGCTTATGTCGACATTTGGCGGTGATGGTGCTTACGATGACAAGACCAAGGGCAGCTTGACCCAGGAAGCTGTGGAAATGCTCCTCTGCGATGCTTATCTCTTCCGTGCATCTTACCTTTACAATGGTGACGAGTACTATCAGAACCTGGCCAACTTTGACGGGACTAAACTCTTCCCGCAAGAGCGCGATGAGCAGAAATGGCGTGACCTGAAGACCCAGGCTAAAAAAATCATTGATAGTGGTCTTTACAAGCTCGTATATCGCGATACACAGGACCGACAGGTTGCTTTGGCACAATCTTGTCCTTTCAAGTCGGTGTTCTATGCCAGCTTCGGCACTCCCACCAACGAAGAGTTGATCTATGGCCGCACAAACGCAAGCAAAGAAACCTACGCTTTGGTTCCACGCTTCTCAGGCCTGCCTTCAAACTATGACAAGGGTGCCGGCGCATTGACCATTCCTTTGGAATTTGTCGACCTTTATTTCACCAATAAAGGAATGAAAATCGAGGATGATCCTGATTACTTCAAGTACGACACAAGTAATCCTCCTACAGCCGCCCGTGGCACTGCTGCGATTATTCAGACAACCGAATATAAGGATCCAATCTCAGGTCATTCATACTTTAAGCCTGTATCGGCAGGTGGCGCAGTAAGCTACAAAGGTCCGACATCGATCATGAAACAGTTCTACAACCGCGAGGCCCGTTTCTATCTCGCTGTCTCATTCCAGAACCGTCCTTGGGACTTCCAGGGTGGCGCTGCTATCCAGATGCAATATAACGGTAACTCAGGTTCTGATGGAAACACCCACGACTATCCTATCTTCGGTACAATTGTTCGTAAGAACTATTACTCCAAGACTGCAGGATCATGGGATATGAGCGTTGAATATCGCCTGGCCGAGGTTTACCTTGACTATGCCGAAGCTTGCGCCGAGCTAGCTAATAGTGCTGTAGAACTCGAGGAAGCTCTTAAGTATGTGAACGACATTCGCAGCCGCGCAGGTATCGCACAGTATGGCCTCAACGCCGGCGACAATGGTAAGGATGTTCGTAACCAACAAAAGGTTATACTCCCTGCCTACGACAAGGAGACTGTCCTCAAGGCCATCTACCGCGAGCGTATCCTGGAACTTGCCTACGAGAACAAGCACTACTTTGACGTGCGTCGTTGGAGTGTAGCCGATGGTACATGGCGCGGTGGCGCTGCCATGACCGACGGTTGGGTATACCCCTCTTACCACGTAGGCGGTGAAGGTGGCGACATGACCGGTTTCAATGTCAACAACGTTGGTCAGACAGCCGAAAACGTTAACGTCAACTTCTACAAGCGAATCAAACAGCAGGATCGCGTATTCACAAAGCGCATGAGCTTGCTTCCAATTCCTCAGGAAGAAGTGAACCGCAACAAACAGTGTGTTCAGAACAACGAATGGTAATCACACGCTGTGATTATCTCACATAAATAGAAAGGGGGCGCATCGTAACCCCGATGCGCCCCCTTTTCTTACTCTTCAAAATTTTCTTACAGCATTAAGCAAGCGTTCTATTTGAACTTTTTCACTCTCATTTAAATAGATATAAGTGACGATGTTAATTTACTTAATAACTCATAACTTATACTTAAAACTTACTTGAAACTTTCAAATTGTCTTTATCACCCTCATCGATATATGAAGAAATCTTTACTTTTCTTACTTTCAACTCTATCTCTCTTTAATGCGTCTGCATTTGAAGCCGGCAAAATTTACGGGATTTCTCAAGATAAGAAGTCTGTATTTATAACCAATGCCGACCTGGCAAGCGGACGCACAGCTGTCATGTGGAGCGATACAGAAGTACCCGCACAAAGATGGCTTCTACAAGAAACTGATGACGGCTCTTACACTTTTATAAATCAATACACCCAACTCTATCTCGGGGTAAATCGCACCAATGCAGGTGCCGGTGTCGACCAGCGCACTTTCAGTAAATTCCAGACACGATGGATTCTTGAGGAATCGGGCAACGGTTATAAGATTCTCTATGCCCAGAATCCTCTCCTGTGTATTGCGGCTGATTCAAACGCCGAAGGAGCACAGTTGAAATTGGTCGAAAAAGAGAACGCTGACCCTGAACTCTCAGTATTCTCCCTCAATGAAGCATCAGAATCGATGCCCTTGACCTTTAATGCCGATGCACGAGATAACATGATTGATGGATTCCTCGGCCAATATTACCACAAAGCCTCGATAGGACATGTACTTGGAGGCGGTGGTTGGTGGGGCGATGCCGAGATGTTCGAGACTATTCTCGATGCATTCGCAACAACCGGAGATCTGCGATATAAGGAGACTTTCCACGAACTTTACACCAACTTCCTGCAACGCAACGGCTCTGACTGGAGTGGAAACGAATACAACGACGATATAACGTGGATGGTGCTTGCATGCATCCGCGCCTATAAATATTTTGGAAACCCCGATTACCTGGCGAAAGCTAAGGACAACTATACACGCATGTACAATCGCGCCAAACAACGTTTCGGCACACTCATATGGAAACAGAGTCAGGAAAACAAGCTGTCGACCAACTCTTGCATAAACTGTCCCGCAACTGTGGCCGCATGCTACTTAGGACAAATGACCGGTGACAAGTCTTGGTTTGAAAAGGCTATTTCGATTTACACCGGACAACGCAAACTGCTATTTAACGCTGAAACCGGCGAGGTATGGGACTGCCGTGCCTGGAATAGCGACGGCACCATGGAATCGGGTGGAAACCGCTGGGTATCCACCTACAATCAAGGCACAATGCTCGGAGCTGCCGTGGCTTTGTATGATCACACCAAAGACCCGATGTACCTGAGCGATGCGACCAAGATATATAACCGCTCGGTAAGTGCTCTTACCAACAGCAACAAGATAATACACGTGTGCCAGACCATCAATGGTGACCTGTGTGGTTTCAAGGGCATTCTTATGCGCTATGTACGTGCCTATGCCGAGTCACAACATCTCGAGGAGCCGATGCTATGGATGGAGAAAAACGCATGGCACGCCTACCAGAATAGAAATTCAAACGGCGTGATATGGTCGGCTTGGCTCACTAAAACAGCCGAAAATCTCAAACGCAAGGAGGGTGACTCTGAGAAAGATATCACCAACGACGCTTTCGGTTCATCGACAGCAGTGTCGGTAGCTTTCAACGCCCATGTGAACCGTCAGTTCAGCAAGAGCGCGTCTGAAGGCCTCGAAGCTGTTTATTTCGACGATATACAATTCATGCAAATTGATAATGACATGGCCGACGGCTCTACACCTAATACCACTGCTTCGGCATTAACCAACGGCTATATCTGCTTCCGTAATGTAGACTTTGGTGCCGATGGCCTTAATAAAGCGATAGTCCGCGTAAAAGCAACCGCCAGCCGTTCGTTTGTGAAACTCTATGTAGACTCCATCTCCAATGAAACGTTGCTCGGCCGTAGCGATGGCTCCCTTGCTAAAGAATGGCAGGACGCCACAATCAAATCAGACCGAAATATCACCGGTGTACACGATGTTTATGTTCAGTTCTCGGGTACGGGGGTACAATTCCATAACTTGCACTTCGAGAATGAGGGCGCAGGCGTGAATACCGCGTTAACCGACCTGAAGAATCCCATGAGTCTTAACGGACGCGTGCTTACAGTAGATTGTGACCAAAAGTCGACTCTGAGAAGCACTAACGCTGCCGGAGCTCTTGTTTTTTGCAGGGATCTACCTGAGGGCTTGTCAACGGTCGAACTGCAACCCGGGATACAGATACTCAGCCTCACAACGGCTTCCCTTGAAAAATTCACTCTTAAAGCAATTGTAAAATAATAAATTCAGTTATTATGAAGTTATATACTACCTTATTCTTGATGGCAGCCAGTTGCTCGATGGCATTGGCTGATAACATCACCGAAAA
>CANOKG010000073.1 GCA_947566655.1 uncultured Muribaculaceae bacterium
CGATTCCCCGCACCTATCTTAAAGGGGCGCCTCAATTCCCGCTGATAGCCAAACCACGTTTGGGATCGGCATCGAGGGGCTTGAAAATAGTGCGTTCATCGACCGATTTTCGAGCGATAGATCTGTCCCAATATCTCGTGCAGGAGTATATTGAACAGCGCCGTGAGTATACGGTCGATTGTTTTGTGGCTCAGGATTCAACGGTTATCGCGACCGTAGCGCGAGAGCGTCTTGAAACAGCGGGAGGGGAAGTTACACGTACAGTTACGGTTCATCGAGACGATATTATTGAGTTGTCCCGCGATATCTTGTCGAGGTTGAATCTTACAGGTGCTGTTACGCTTCAATTCCTGCAGGATGTGCGTGATAACCGCTTGTTACTAATGGAAATAAATCCCCGACTTGGTGGCGGTGTCGTTTCTGCAGTTGCAGCGGGTGCAGATATACCTATGTTTATTCTCAAGGAAGCTTTGAAACAACCTCTTGAAATTTGTGACAGTTGGTCATCGGGAATGTTGATAACCCGTTATCTTGAGGAGGTGGTTTTTAAAATGCAATAACTTGGATAGTAGAATGAATCAAAATAAAGTCATAATAATAGCCGAGGCCGGTGTTAATCATAATGGCGACATGGCATTGGCCCGTGAAATGGTTATTGCAGCCAAAGAAGCCGGTGCCGACTATGTCAAGTTTCAAACTGCAGTTCCTGAACTCGTTATATCGTCGATTGCGCCGAAGGCCGCTTATCAGGAGGAGACCACAGGTGCAGGCGAGAGCCAGCTTGACATGTGCCGTCGCATCCACCTGCCTCTGGCGGCTTATAAAGAGCTTGATGATTTGTGCCGTAACACAGGGATAGGCTTCATGAGTACTCCGTTTGACCTTGTGTCGATCGATTCTCTCCAGCCTCTGAATATGGACTGGTGGAAAATACCCTCGGGTGAAATCACCAATCTTCCCTACTTGCGTCGCATAGCCCGCATAGCTCGTCCTGTCATCTTGTCGACCGGAATGAGCACGATTGATGAGGTTAAACGAGCGGTCTCGATATTGACCGGCTGTGGGTTACCTCTTGACAAGGTTGCTCTGCTTCACTGTAATACACAATATCCTACACCTATGTGTGATGTTAATCTGCGGGCTATGGAATCGTTGCGTGGTATAACAACCGGGCCGGTGGGTTACAGCGATCACACCATAGGTATCGAAGTGCCGGTGGCGGCAGTCGCTCTTGGCGCTCAGATTGTAGAGAAGCATTTTACTCTTGATAAGAATATGCCAGGGCCCGACCACCGCGCTTCGCTCGATCCAGGTGAGTTAACAGCTATGGTCAAGGCCATCCGCAACATCGAGCAGGCTCTCGGCTCGGCTATAAAATCTCCTTCTCCTTCAGAGACTCCCAATATCGAAGTTGCACGAAAAAGCATAGTAGCTGCGCGTGACATCAAGGCCGGAGAAATTTTTACTGAAGATAATATTACTGTGAAACGTCCCGGCGGAGGCCTTTCGCCCATGCTGTGGGATGACGTAATCGGTAAGACCGCTGCGCGTGATTTCAAATATGACACTCTTATTACTTTATAAACCATGACTTCCAATAATCAAGATAAACCAAAGAAATCGTTCATTCAACGCTTTAAAGATGCTAATCATGACCATCCCGTCCTGATGAATTTGCTTTATGTCATTATAGCTTCATCTTTTGTAATATGGCTGTTGCTGCTTTTCCTTGACTCCTGGACACACCACGGTGATGAGGCAATAGTGCCATCTTTGAAGGGAAACTCAATAGAGTTGGCTACCATGACGCTCGAAAACGATGGATTCCCATGGGAAATTATGGACTCGGTTTATGAAACTGTGCGTGAACCCGGTACTGTTGTTGAGCAGACACCTTGTGCCGGCTCTCGGGTAAAGCCTGGCCGAAAGGTGTATCTTACTATTGTGGCGTTCTCCCCAAAAATGGTCACTGTGCCTGATTTTATGAATGTCTCGATGCGTCAGGGTCGTTCAATGTTTGAGGGACTTGGCCTTGATGTGAAAGTGGTTACGGTGCCATCGGAGTATAAGGACCTTGTGCTCGGAGCAAAGATTAATGGCAAACCCCTCAAACCGGGACAGCGTGTACCGGTTACATCATCGGTCACCCTCGAGGTTGGCGGTGGTATCGAAGATGATATTGATTCGATAGATATCGATCTTGACACTGACGGTACCGCTGAGCCGGCCGGTGCCGATACCGGTGGCGATGATCCTACGGTGGAACTATTGCTGCGCGATTGATATGGATGCTATAGAATATGATTTAGACGATAACGAGATCGACAACGATCTTGCCGGTATGCCCGATGATGGTAGGGAGCTGTTTGAACATTACCGTATAGTGGCTGATAAGGGTCAGGAACTGTTGCGCATCGACAAGTTTCTGGTGGCTCATCTGCCTAACGTCTCGCGTAATCGTATACAGCAGGCGGCCGAGGCTTCTTGCATTCTTGTCAACGGCAAGGCTGTTAAAAGCAACTACAGGGTTAAGCCCGGAGACTGTGTATCGGTGGTTATGGACCGACCACGTTACGAGAACGAGGTGGTTGCCGAGGATATACCGCTTGACATAGTCTATGAAGATGATACATTGCTCGTGGTCAATAAGCCGGCCGGGCTTGTCGTACATCCCGGACATGGAAATTATAACGGCACACTTGTCAATGCTCTCGCCTGGCACATGAAGGATAACCCCGACTATGATGTGTCGGATCCACGCATGGGGTTAGTGCATCGTATTGACAAAGATACATCAGGTCTTCTTGTCGTGGCAAAGACTCCTGAGGCCAAAACACATCTCGGAAAACAATTTTTTAACAAAACGACCAAGCGTGAGTATGTGGCTGTAGTTTGGGGTATTCCTGAACCAAGGGCGGGTCGCATAGAAGGTAATATAGGTCGTTCGATCAAAGACCGCCTTCAAATGGCTGTATTTCCTGATGGCGATCAAGGTAAGCACGCTGTGACCCATTATGAAGTAATCGAGCAATTACGTTACGTCTCGATAGTGAAATGTGTTTTGGAGACCGGCCGTACCCACCAGATAAGAGTTCACATGAAGCATATCGGGCACCCGCTTTTTAACGATGCCCGTTATGGTGGCGATCAAATACTGCGGGGTACCACCTCGGCCCACTACCGACAGTTTGTGAACAATTGTTTCCAGATTTGTTCCCGACAGGCATTGCATGCACGCACACTTGGTTTCGTGCATCCGGCAACAGGCGAAGAGATGTTCTTCTCGTGCCCGGTTCCACCCGATATGACCGCGATGATAGAACGTTGGCGAGTATTGAATGGTTAAGAATATGTATGGTATAGGATGTTAATCACGTCTTGCTAATGCGTGGCATATCAGCCGGTTATTGCTGAGAATGTAAAAAATAGAGATTTTTTTCAGTAATTAAGTCGCTTATTTCAATATTGTTTTGTAACTTTGTGCGCTGAAAGTGGAACAGTTCGATAAAAATTGTTTAACTTTGCATCGCAAAATCGAAATTACTAATTATAAAAACTTTAATCATTATGTCAGAAATCGCATCACGTGTTAAAGCTATTATCGTTGATAAGCTGGGCGTAGACGAGAACCAGGTAACTGAAACCGCAGCATTCACCACCGATCTTGGTGCTGATAGCCTTGACACTGTAGAGCTCATCATGGAGTTTGAGAAGGAGTTCAATATTACCATCCCCGATGACAAGGCCGAGGGTATCGCCACTGTAGGTGACGCTATCGCTTACATCGAGGCAGCTCAGGCTTAATATAGCCAACCTTATTTGTCACTCTTGATTATGCGGGTCTCATGATGATGGCGGCTCGAAAGTCGAGAGTGATAATATTTTTATAATATAGATAATTCAACCACCCAAATACCATTAAAGTAATGGAGTTAAAAAGAGTAGTAGTAACCGGCCTCGGTGCTGTGACACCACTTGGCAACGACGTTGAGACCACTTGGAGCAACGCTCTTGCCGGCGTGAGCGGTGCAGGGCCCATTACTCATTTCGATGCTTCGAAATTTAAAACACAGTTCGCTTGTGAGGTAAAGGGATTCGATGCCACATCGTTCCTTGACCGTAAGAAAGTTCGCACTCTCGACCTGTATGCACAATATGCTATGTATGCTGCAAAGCAGGCTGTTGAAAACTCGGGCTTGGAGAACGATGAGAAACTTAACCGCGACCGCGTGGGCGTTATTATCGCTGCCGGTATCGGTGGCTTGCACACTTTTGAGGAAGAAGCCGGCTACTATGCAAAAAATGAGGAGAACGGTCCTAAATACAATCCTTTCTTCATCCCTAAGATGATTGCCGATATTGCTTCGGGTCATGTTTCGATGGAATATGGTTACCATGGTCCTAACTTCGGAACAGTGTCGGCCTGCGCATCGTCAAACAATGCTATTATTGACGCTTTCAACCTTATTCGTCTTGGCAAAGCCGATGCAATCGTAACCGGTGGTGCTGAGGCTGCGATCTTCCCCGCAGGTGTTGGCGGCTTCAACTCAATGCACGCTCTGTCTACCCGCAACGATAGCCCTGAAACAGCTTCTCGTCCTTTCAGTAAATCGCGTGACGGTTTCGTTATGGGTGAGGGTTCGGTAGTGCTCGTTCTGGAGGAATTGGAGCACGCTAAAGCTCGCGGAGCCAAAATATATGCTGAGGTTGCAGGTGGCGGTCTCTCGGCCGATGCGTATCACCTTACAGCAACCCATCCCGAGGGACTGGGTGCGATATTGGCTATGCGCAACGCTCTTGAGGATGCCAACATGAAACCAGAAGATATTGATTACATTAATGTTCACGGTACTTCTACCCCCGTGGGCGATGTGTCGGAGATTAAGGCTATTATGGAGGTATTTGGCAAGCACGCCTACGATTTGAATATCAGCTCGACAAAATCGATGACCGGACACTTGCTCGGTGCTACCGGCGCTCTCGAAGCTATGTTCAGCGTTAAGTCGGTTATGGAAGATATAATTCCTCCCACAATCAACCACGAAGAGGGTGATGATGATGAAAACATCGACTACAACCTTAACTTTACCTTCAATAAGGCTCAGAACCGACCGGTTCGCGCTGCCCTCAGCAACTCGTTTGGTTTCGGCGGTCACAATGCTACGGTGATTGTAAAAAAATACGAGGACTAAACTCTTTCTAAGAGTCTGTTTACTTTTAACGCACTCTTAGAAAACTTGATTTTGTTTCTTGTAAGATGTAAAATCAAGTTTTCCTCAAAAAAAATCAATATAGGTCGCATGGTGTAATTCACTGTGCGACCTAACTTTTGAATTTGATATGGAAAAAGATGCTTTGTTAGTGTTGTCGGGAGGTATGGATTCCACAACAATGCTATATGATTATCGCGATGAGATAGCTGTAGCACTCAATTTTAGCTATGGATCAAATCATAATCAGCGTGAGCGCGAGTGTGCACGTTATAATTGTGCCAAGTTGGGTATCGAACTTATAGAGATTGATCTTGACTTCATGGGGCGATACTTTGAAAGTTCTCTGCTTCAGGGTGCCGATGCTATTCCCGAAGGCGGATATGCCGAGGAAAATATGAAATCTACTGTGGTTCCTTTCAGAAACGGTATAATGCTTTCGATAGCTGCCGGATTGGCGGAGAGCCGTTCCCTTAAGCGGGTGATGATAGCTAATCATGCCGGTGACCACACCATATATCCCGATTGTCGACCTGAGTTCATAGAGTCGATGGATAAAGCTATTGCCGCGGGTACGTTTGCCGATGTTAATCTCTATGCACCCTATACTGATATGACAAAATCACAGATCGCAGCCCGAGGAGCTGAGGTTGGAGTCGACTTTGCCCATACCTACTCGTGCTATAAAGGGGGTGAGAAACACTGCGGTCGTTGCGGCACATGCGTAGAGCGTCGCGAGGCCCTTTCAGAGGCCGACATAGCCGATCCCACTATTTATGAATAATTTATTAAACTGTCTATAATCAGAGATTTGGCGAAGATACAAAAGGACAAAAGCGACAAATGGAACAAAAAAGTATTTTGATCTTGCGATACGATAGATCAGTTCAATCCAATTGGTCATGATTAAATATGTTTCTCCTATTGCTTTTGTCTTTTTGTATCCTAAAATCTTTTATTGTTGGCTTTTTAAATTATTTTTTGAAAAATAGTGACGTAATTATTTGACAATGGGGGGCGAATTGTTGTAATTTTGTGATAATTTTGGGTCGGAAGGCGTGTTGTTGGATTCAACCCGTTGACGGTCTTTGTGTTAAGATGAATTGCAGTGGTGAATAAAAAAGTAAACCTAACCGGTAAAAGTATATTTGGTAAGCAACTCATGGCTACAGTAAGTGTCATGATAGTACTTCTTATACTGGGTCTTTTTGCGTGTATCGCTGTAGGAGCACGTAATTTCAGCGACACGTTGAAATCCAGAATGGGCTTTACTGTGTTGATGAACGATGATGTCCCGTCAGAGAAATTGGCATCGATGGAGCAATTGTTCAGGAGTGCGCCATATGTGGGCAGCGTTCAGTTTACATCGGCCGACGAAACGCTGGCAGCCTGGGAACGCGACAATGGAGAGAATGTTATGGAGGTTCTGGGTGTTAATCCTTTTGGTGCTCAGTTTGAAGTCTCCGTAACTCCTGAATATGCAGTAAGTGACAGTCTTGAAATTCTTGCCACCCGGTTGCAAACAGTAGATGGGGTTGATGAGGTGTCGACAACAACGCGTGTAGTTGATGTGGTCAACAACGTTGTTGATATACTGTCGATGATTTTCTTACCGTTGGCTTTCGCATTGCTTATTGTTTCGGGTGTTTTAATTAATAATACTGTAAGACTAACAGTCTATTCGAGTCGTTTCCTGATTCACACAATGAAACTTGTGGGTGCCACCGGTGGATTCATTCGCCGTCCATTCATACGAACAGGTATTGTAAATGGTGTAATGGCGGGCATTGTGGCGTGCATTCTGTTGGCACTTGTTATCGTGACTGTTCACCGGGCATCGCCTCAGGTCGCGCTGTTTGTTTCTTGGCCGGCTGTAGCTCTGTTATTCCCTTCTATGATTCTGCTCGGTGTCGTTATTTGTGGCATATCGGCTGCTTTAGCTACCAATAAGTATCTGAAGCTTGACTATGACGATATGTTCTAATGACATTTTAATTAGTATTTTATATTATAGATAATGAATAAAACTGGAAAAAATACCGCTGTATCTTCATCAAGTGACGGCAATAAGGTGAATGAGTCACAATTGCCACTTGCTAAGATAAATTTTGTGTTAATGGGAGTTTCGGTGGCCCTTATTATTTTAGGCTTTTTGCTTATGTTGGGGTCAGAATCGACTACAGATGCTTTTAATCCCGACATCTTCAGCACACGGCGTATTATTGTGGGGCCAACCATCGCGTTCATTGGTTTTGTCGCTATGGGGGTGTCTATTATTTATCGCCCGCGTCGACGCTGATTAATATACTGATTAAATCACATTATTTTCTAAGGAAAAATGGATTGGCTACAAGCTTTAATTTTAGGAATAGTCCAGGGCCTGTCGGAGTACTTGCCCGTTAGTAGCTCGGGGCACCTCGAGATTTTCAAACAGATACTTGGTATGGAGATGGAAGGTGCCGACTCCCTGCAGTTTGACATTGTGTTGCACGTTGCAACGGTGTTGAGTACAATTGTTGTTCTATGGCGGGAGTTTGTACCGTTGGTAACTTCTTTCTTCGGTTTCAAGCGTGATGACAATTTCTACTATGTTTTGAAATTGTTACTGTCGTGTGTGCCTATTCTTATTGTAGGACTTCTTTTCAAAGATCAAATCAATCAACTTTTTAATGGAAATCTATTAATTGTAGGTATATGCCTGTTGATTACCGCTTCACTATTGTCGTTTTCTTATTTCTCGCGCACTGAGCCTGAACAAAAACTCCGTTCAGAGAGTATTGCAGTTAAAGGCCGCGACATCAATTGGATAGATGCGTTCATTATAGGTTGTGCCCAAGCTATAGCTGTGTTGCCCGGTTTAAGTCGCTCGGGCTCTACTATCGCTACCGGTATCATAATCGGTGACCGTCGTGACAAATTGGCTCAGTTCTCGTTCTTCATGGTGGTCATACCAATTCTTGGAGAAGCTTTGCTTGATGCTAAAAAGATTTTGTTTGGTAGCGACTCCATGACCGATGCACAGGCACAGTCGGTCGAACTCATCCCTATGCTTGTAGGCTTCATCGCAGCTTTTGTGGTTGGATGTCTGGCATGCCGATGGATGATTAATCTGGTTAAGAAGGGGAAACTTATATGGTTTGCAGTCTACTGTGCTGCTGCCGGTGCCTTGACGATTGTTTGGCAATTAACCCATGCTGCATGAACTTTATAGAGGGTGAAATATTATATATCGACAAGCCGTTGGAGTGGACTTCGTTTAATGCTGTCAAACGACTGCGCTCCTGCATACAACGTCGCATAGGTGTAAAAAAGCTTAAGGTTGGTCATGCCGGCACGCTCGATCCTCTGGCCACGGGTGTCATGATTATTTGCACAGGTAGAGCTACCAAGCGCATTGATGAGCTGCAGGCTGGTGTGAAGGAGTATATCGCTACTATAGCACTTGGTGCCACAACTCCAAGTTTTGATCTCGAGACTAAGATTGATGCGACATATCCTATCGATCATATCACCCGCCAGCTTGTCGAGGAGGTGTTATTGAAGTTTACAGGGCGAATTGAGCAGGTTCCGCCGGCTTTTTCGGCTTGTAAAATTGATGGAGACCGAGCCTATAAATTGGCACGTAGAGGCGAGGATGTGCAGCTTAAACCTAAAATTTTGGTTATCGACGAGATTGAACTCCTTGATTTTGCTCAGGAGTCTATTACAGTCAGGGTTGTTTGCAGTAAAGGTACCTACATTAGGGCTCTCGCCCGAGATATAGGGGAAGCCCTGAACTCGGGTGGACATCTTACGGCACTGCGTCGCACACGGGTAGGCAATGTATGTATCGGTGATTGCTTGACAGTGGATCAAGCAGTAGAGCTCATAGAGAAAACCGATATAGAAATGCCTACCGACAAAAATATAACCAATCACGAAATTCATTAGATTCTAATTTTGATCCTATAACCATAATATAAAGTATGAAACTATCTCAGTTTAAATTCAAGCTCCCCGAAAATCTTATCGCTACCGAGCCTACCCCCGATCGCGATGAGTGTCGCTTGATGGTGGTGAACCGCCGCACAAAAGAAATCGAACACCACATCTTTAAAGATATTATCAACTACTTTGACGACGGTGATATGATGGTGTTCAACGACACCAAGGTTTTTCCTGCCCGTCTTTATGGTAATAAAGAAAAAACCGGTGCCCGCATCGAGGTTTTCCTTCTGCGTGAGTTGAATGCTGAACTTAAGCTTTGGGACGTACTTGTAGAGCCGGCACGTAAGATACGTATTGGTAACAAGCTCTACTTTGGCGACGATGACTCGATGGTAGCTGAGGTGGTAGACAATACTACCTCGAGAGGACGCACTCTACGTTTTCTCTATGATGGTCCTCACGAGGAATTCAAATCTCAGCTTTTTGCAATGGGTGATACCCCGCTGCCTGAATATATTAAACGCGATCCGCGCCCCGAAGATGCCGAGAACTATCAATGTATATTTGCTAAATATGAGGGTGCTGTTGTTGCTCCGGCCGCAGGTTTGCATTTCAGCCGCGAACTTATGAAGCGTCTTGAGATCAAAGGAGTGCAGGATGGGTATCTAACCGTACACTGTGGCCTCGGGGCTTTCCGCGAAATCGATGTTGAGGATCTCACGAAGCATCGCATGGACTCGGAGCAAATAGACGTTAGACCGGAGTTGGTTGAAAAACTAAACGCTACAAAAGATGCCGGTCATAAGGTATGTGTTGTCGGTACCTCCACGTTGCGCGGCATTGCCAGCACTGTGAGCATGGGTGGGCATATCAAGGAGGCCTCGGCCTGGACAAACAAGTTCATTTTCCCGCCCTATGACTTCACTGTTACCGATGCCTTGGTAACCAACTTTCATTTGCCTTATTCCACTATGTTGATGATGGTGTCCGCATTTGGAGGTTATAATTTGATAATGAATGCCTATGAGATTGCGATAAAAGAGGGTTACCGCTTTGGCGCTTATGGCGATGCAATGTTGATTATTTAATTCGGCTATTTTTTTTCATGATCAAGAATGAGCGTGATTATCGCCATGAGCGTGCCCTTCAGGTAGCCGGCGTGATGCTTACGGCTGCACGCACAGCTCCCAAGGCTTGTGGTAATGACCAATTGGAGTGTGTCGTTATTGACGGTTATGACATTCAGCGTCTTAGCCGTGCAATGATGGAGTTGCATGACAAAACTGGACGACCGGTTTATAAGCGTGACTCGGCTAATATACTAAAGGCTGAATGC
>CANOKG010000074.1 GCA_947566655.1 uncultured Muribaculaceae bacterium
GATCAAGATGAAGCATTGCCATTGTGTGATTATTCTTCAATATCTGCTTGTTTGTAAAGCTACCCGAATATACATCGTGGTAATAATTGTAATACTCATCTACCGTTGTACCGAGGCTGAGGCCACTTGCAAACTGTTTGAAATATCCCATGGTTACGCTTGCCAATACGTTATCCTCCTTGGTGTTGTTCCGGATTTCGTCCAAGTTGGTTTCCAGATAGTTACTTCGAAAGTTTGTGTGACCATAACGCGCAGTCACGATAGTCATAATGGTATGCCCATTGGGAAGATACAGATTGTAGTGCATCTTCAAGACAGGTGAAAGGCCATGTTCCGTGCTATTGCGGGTTGCGGTTGAAGTGAAATCATATAGCCCGGCGTAGACGATACTACCCTGCAAGTAATTTTCAGGAGCTGCGCTCCGTGTCAATGCGAGAGAAACATCAAAAGAGTGGTTCTGTGTGGCGTGTGCCAGTTTAAAATTGACATATTGGGAATTTGTGTGGCTCTTACCCTCGATTGGCTTAATGGATTGATTCAAAACACCGTCATTAAGCATAAACACATTATCGGCGCTATTAAGTTGCACGAAATTATCCCATTTGCCATTTGCTGTGAGGGTCAGCGTGAGTGCGCTTTTCTTATAGTTGACCATGCCGATATAATTGCCGTATTGACGTGCCAATCCTTCATCGGCAGAGAGATAGACATTCCCGCCATAATCATATTGCACGGTAATGAAATTCATCACCGCACCGCTCCCGACATAGCGACCACCGGGATTGCGTTGGAAGTCAATCTGCACAATCTCTGAGGCTGCGAGAGTAGCGAGTTCGTCGGGGGCAACCTCGACGCCGTTGACAAGTATTCTCACGTCTCGGCCGGCTAATGTTGAAATGGACTTCGCCGAAGCATTGACATTGAAATCCGGCAAATTCATATTCTCCAACAGCGAGTAACCGTTGGTACTGTGTTTCTTTTCCAGTTTGGTTGGCCGGAGTATGACTTTCCTGGCAGTTTCTATCTGCGCGTCGGCAGTAACTACAACTTCATCAAGAGTGTTGGAAAGGGAGTCGGTAGTGACTCCGTGTTGTGCGAATGCCATAAAAGGCATAGCCAACAATAGAGGTAAAAGTAATTTTTTCATGCTGATGTGAATTTTTCTGCAACCTTCAGCTCGCGGTCAAAAGTCGCTCGCTGAGCAGTTAGCGGCCGAAGGTCGTTTTCTGACCGCAAAGCAAGCAAAAAAGCCACAGTCAAGCCCTAAAAATTGTCTGACATTTGTCTGACATTTACTGACAACACAGAATTTCAATTACTTATGTGCAATTCATATAAGTCCCCACGGTTACATACAATCTCGATGTTAGCCCCGCAGAGAGCCGTTTAATACAGGTTTTGAGAAAGAGATACCAATAGCTTAAAAGTGTTACTATTCAGGTTATCGGCCACATTTGGGGCAGATGCCTTTGATCATATAGTTGATTGAATGGGGAGTAAACCCGTCAGGGATGTCAATCATAGGCACTCTCGCCGACTCAATGCAATATGTTTCCTTGCATTGCTCACAATAGAAATGGGCATGCTGGTCGGCGATGCTGTGTTTAGTTCCACTATGACACAACTCATACTTAAGCGAGCGACTCCCGTCCTCAATCACATGAACCACATCCTTCTCAGCGAATAGTTCAAGTACCCTGAAAATACTGGCCTTATCGATTGAGAACTCCAACGAAGCTTCCATATCAGCAAGATTTATCGGATGAGAGGCTTTCATCAGCTCTCTCATCACAAGAATCCTGTTGGACGTAGGTTTAATACCTTTCCCGTTCAATATTTCTTCAATATCGCCACTGATCATATTCTGATATGCGATTAAGAGTGTGAAGTCATCTTGACTTCACACTATAAGAATCAGCCTAACGAAAATCCAAGTTCCTCAATAACTTCTTTGATTGCAGCCTCGTCAACTTTCCCTTGAATTTTTGTTTCGCCGGAAGCGAGGTCGACTGTTACGGACTCCACGCCGGGGAGTTTCGCAAGATTTTTTTCTACCATAGCTTTGCAGTGTCCGCATGTCATGCCTTTTACGATGATTATCTGTTCGTTTTCCATTTTTTCTGATTTATTTGGTGAATACTTTTTTATAAACGCGTTAATGAGCAGTATTATAAGCAACCCTGAACAAATGCCGGGAAACAGTCCTACGTTAAGGTGGCAATTTGCTTGACCTGCCACCATTGGCGTTGTAAACCAATCACGCGGCATAATATAATCAATGCACATTCCGATGGCTATAGCACCTATGATTATAGTGCCCAGATATATTGCTGCCGCCTTCTTACCAAGCGATTTGCTCACGATAATGATTGATGCGAAATTAGCGGCAGGCCCCGCCATAAGCAATACAAACGCTGCTCCCGGACTAAGACCTTTGAGCATAAGCGACAGAGCTATTGGTATAGAACCTGTTGAACATACATACATCGGCACTGCAACGATAACTACAGCTATCATTGAAAGCAACGGATATTCGGCAAAGAATGTGAAAAATCCGGCGGGGATGAAAACCGTTATTGCAGCCGCAATAACGAGGCCGATTATGAGCCACTTTCCAATGTTCTGAATCATATCTACAAACCCATAGCGCAGTGCGTCCTTGATTTTTCCGATTAGACTGTCTGAAGCCGGCGCATCAATGGTGTCAACCTCTGCATCGCAACTGTCTCGACAAGCCTTGTCTTCGCGGTTGACAAGCATACCACCAATGAATGCTGTCACAAGTGCGGCAACAGGTCGTATGATAGCAAATGCCGGGCCAAGAAGTGAATATGTGGCAGCAATAGAGTCAACACCTGTCTGAGGTGTAGCGATAAGAAATGAGGTCGATGCGCCCCGTGACGCGCCGTTACGGCGTAATGATACTGCCGTTGGCAATACACCACATGAGCATAACGGCAAAGGTACACCAATCAACGCAGCCTTAATTACAGCCCATGCTCCGGGACGGGAGAGATGATTCCGATAAAATTTCCCGGGCACGAATGCATAAAGTACACCGGCCACCAAAAAGCCTAACAGCAGATAAGGTGCCATCTCGGCCATCATGTTTATAAGAGAGTATATGAATTCCATACTGCAAAGTTACAAATTGTTAATACTTTGTTCCTTATTTATCTTCATTTTTGTCTTGATTGGAACCATTAATTTTTGGATACAAAGTTCGTCATTATATAATGCAACCGGTTTGCAATGTTGCTCTACAATTATGCAAACCGGTTATATCGGGAAGACCGTAACTTTACAGCAGTAAGAAAACAAGATAGAATCAGAATTTTTCTGCGAGAGTTGCGGCTTGCACACAACCATCAGTCTTGTCAATGTCACCTTCTACAAATACTCCGGGAACAAGAACCTCACCTACAATATTCCATTTCAGCAGCGCGGCTGTACGTTCTATGGGCATCTTCACACCATCCATCACCGACATGTCATGCTCCTCACAACAGCAGATTAGCCCCATTTTTTTACCGGAGATTTCCTTGCCACCTACAACGAGCGAAAATACACGATCGATCACACCCTTGATTTGAGCTGGAATTGAGTACCAATAAACGGGCATCGCATAGACCACTGCATCCGAATCAATTAAATGCGGAACAATCAGATTAAAATCATCATCGAAAGAACAAGGTTTGCCTGTCTTGAAACAGGTCATACAGGCATGACATCCCCCTATTTTCATCATCGCGGCATCAAAACGCACCACTTCATGGCCTTTAGCTTCAGCTGCCTTTATAAAAGCATCCACCATCGCGAAGGTATTGCCATTCTTGCGGGGAGAACCCGTAATGACTGTTATCTTCATTTCTTTATGGTATTTGAATTCTGATTATATGCTTTGGCTACACATTTCCACTCACCATCAAGTTTCAGGAGAAGAAGAAAATCGGTAAAATCGATTCTGCCGCCCCAATCCTCTTCAAGCACACGAACGACGGCAACGGTTTCCTCTACGGCAATGACATCAATGCGAGCTTTGAAATTCTCCCCGGCTGCAACTGTATCCACATTGTGATAGAACTGCTCGATTGAGCCATGCTCCAGGGTTCCGTCAAGTATGCCAAACAGGACTGCATCGTCGGTGAACAGTTCCTTAGCATATTTACTGTTGCCCTCGGCAACGCTTTTAACAAATTTCTCGGCAGCTTTTGCCACTGCCTCATATTCTTTTATTTCGTTTCTCATAACTTTTATATGATTGATTTACTGATTGCAAAGTTATAATGATAATAACATGAAATCAAGTACCGAAAAAATTTTCGTATACGGAAAATTTTTTCGGTATTCTGATTATCAACAGTATTAACTAACTTAGCGGTCAAAATCAAACAATATTATTTGCGATGGCTTACGAAAAGAAAATTCCCGTAGACTTGGATTGTCCGCTAAGACTGACCATGAGCTTGATAGAGTCGAAATGGAAATCGTGTATACTTGATGAACTACGCAGCAGTAAGGCTATGCGTTCCAGTGAGATTCACAAATCTCTGCCCGAAGCTACGCCACGTGTACTTGACATACAACTCAAAGAGATGGTTGAGGATGGATTGGTAACCCAAACCATTTTCCCTGAATTACCGCCACGTTCTGAGTATCAGATAACCGAACTCGGTAAATCCTTGCTTCCTATTATCGATGCAATGCTAAAATGGGGAGAAGACCATTTTGAGATATTCAAACAAAAGTATGACAGGAAAGAATAAGAGCCTGTCGGGTTTTAACAAAAAATGTTATTGACAGGCTCTAATCGGGGTTTACAATATAACCGGTTTTAACGGTTTTACTATTTCTTCAAGGTAAATTTGTGGGTACCGGAGGTTAGGTTCATTGGTTCTTTTCCATATGCTTGAGGCAGTGTAAGGGTAGCTGATGTGTTGGCCGGTATTGTGACGGTGTATTCTATTGCACCGTTTTTTGTGATCCAGCCCGATGCTATTGTGCCGTAAGGCGAATCGTGTGTAGCATTGAAGCGATCAAGTCCCTCGGGGAAGAATGGTCGCAACAGAATGTGCTTGAATCCCGGAGCATTCTCGTCGGGATATATACCTGCCAGCCCCTTGAAAAACCAGCATCCGATCTCACCAAACATCATGTGATTGTCTGATATGTCGCGTGTAGCCTGCAGATCCCAGTTTTCAAGCAGGTTGTTTGCACCGTTAACAATCCACCATCCCCATGAAGGGTATGTGTCTTGAACCGCTACTTCATAGGCAGTTTCAGCATATCCGTTCTCACATAAGGCATTGAGCAGCGCTTTGGCTCCAAGAACTCCTACGTCAAGGTGATTGCCGGCCTCCACAACCTTTGCGTTAAGATTGCGGGCAATGTCGGCTTTGAGATCTTCAGGTGCCACACCCCACATCAGCGCCATACTGAGTTCGGTCTGAGTACCCGATCCGTATATTGCCTTTTCACGGTCGAGATACTTATCATTTATTGCGTTACGTATTTTATCGGCAAGCGCCTTGTAGTGCATCTGATCGGCGGTATTGCCAAGCAATGCAGCGGCCTTTGATAAAATTGTAGCATCAACAAAGAAATAGATCGAAGATGTCAGTTCCTTGTTCGAGACAGTTTTCACAGGCACCCAGTCGCCACGGCCAAACGTGGTAAGTCCGGCAGGTGCTATGCCGTCAACGTAATTTACATAGCGCTTTATTGCTTCGTAATTGTCGCGCAGAGGCTTGATGTCGCCATAAAAGCGGTATAGCTCCCATGGAATTATCGCTATGGTGCTGGTCCAGTCAGTACCATTGGCAGTACCATATCCCCAGCCACCGGTTGGAATTATGTCGGGCAGCACGCCATTAGGGCGCTGCTCGTCACGATGATCTGCAAGCCATTTCTCATACACGGTTATGCCGTCATAGTTATACAGTGCGCTCTCTATAGCGAAGTGTCCGTCACCTGTCCAGCCGTTCTTTTCTCTCTGCGGGCAGTCGGTGGGATAGCCCATCAGGTTTGATAGGTAAGAGTTAGCAGCTGCATTCCAAAGTTTTTCTATAATCTGATTTGATGATGACAGGGTGCTGACAGGTTCAACATCACTATGTATGAAATAGGCTGTGAGATCGCCATCGTTAAGTTCGAGCGAATTGTCAGCTATCACCTCTACATATCTGAAACCCTTGTAATTAAACTTTGGCATAAATTCGTCATCATTACCACTGAGGGTTACAATATCAGTGCCGAATGGATCAGTATCGTCAACCGGACGATGATATACATCGATATTCGAGAGATCGATGCGGCCTTCAGAATCAAGTCGCTCACCATGCTTCAGTCTCACCACAGTGCCTTTCTTGCCTTTCACTTTCAAGCGAGTGATTCCAGCCATGTTAAAACCGAAATCATATTGATAAGTTGAATCATTGATTTTTTTAGACTGCACGGGGATGATTTCCCTGCACGCTCTGATTGGCACTGATTGCTGTGATGTTATGTTTTTTGAGGGAGCACTTATTTCAACTGCTGAGTTCCACGATGAGTCATCATAACCGGGGGTATTCCATCCTGTTTTCTCTTTTTGAGCGTCATACTGTTCACCGGTGTAAATGCTGTTGGCTATAAGAGAACCATCGGTTGTGGTTTTCCAGGAACTGTCAGTGACAAAGCGATCGGTTGAGCCGTCGGTGTAGGTTACAACTAAAGCCATGCTTGCCGACGGACGGTTACGCCATGGAGCATTGTGGAAATTCCATACGCCCATCGACTGATGGTTGTACCAACCGTTTCCAAGCGTGAGACCAAGCGCGTTATTTCCTTTATTGAGCATGCCGGTTACATCGAATGTCACGTATAGGTTGCGTCGGTCAAAACGCGTGTATAGCGGATCTAGCATGTGGTCACCGACCTTCTCGCCATTGATCGACAGCTCGAACAGGCCAGCTGCCGTAACATAGGCTCGGGCTAAGGCTATCTGTTTGTCAAGCGAAATTTCTTTGCGGAAATATGGTGCCGGACGAAAATCTATGTCCTTTCCGTCGCTGATCCATGGTGTGGTCCATCCTGTAGGATTCATCACACCCGTCTCAAATGAATTTACGCTCGACGTATGTGTCTCGTTGCGGTCGTCGGTTACGGTTACAGCCCAGTAGTATTTAGTATACGGTTGTAGTTGATCTCCTGCATAAGTAATAAGCATGGCATCTGAATCAACAATGCCCGAATCCCAGACACTGCCTTTTGAGGCAGCCACGGCTGCAGAGTCGCTGCCCACTATGATACGGTAGGCTTTCTGCCCGGCTCCTGGACGCTTGTTACTTATATTCCATGATAAGCGAGGGTTAGGATTATCAATACCCAATGGCTTCACAATATGTTCACAGCGCACGTTATCAACTATCGGTCGGGATGCGCAGGATGCTGCCCAGACCAATGGGCTTGCTATAAGAAATGTAATAATATTGTTTTTTGTCATTACCGTACAAAAGGTTATTTATTTACAAATTTATATGTTCCTGATGTTATTTCAAAATGAAGTTTACCATCTTTTGTCTCCGATTTTATTACCCTTGAATCAGTTACGGGCAATTTGATATTCAGCGATTCAGGTAATACTATTTCGGCTGTAGTGTTGTGAGGAATTGTAATTGTCCATTCAAAATCGCTGTCTGTTTTTTTCCATCGGCTCTCTATTTTGCCATAAGGCGAATTGTAGGTTGCTTCTACATGATTCAGCCCGGTTGGAAATATCGGCTCCATCAAAATCTTTTTGAATCCTATAGATGAGGGATGATTGCGTATTCCGGCAAGATCTTCATACATCCATATGATTACATCGCCCAACAGCATCACATGATTTCTTGAGTTCATGGCCGGGTCGGCGGTGTCACCATTCCATAGTTCCCAAATGGTGGTGGCGCCTTTTTTTATCATGTATCCCCACGATGGGTAGGTGTCGTTTGTGGCTATTGTATAGGCAAGATCCTGTGCACCATTACGTGAAAGACCACGCATCAGATGCTGTATTCCCATCACGCCTACGCTCACGTGGCTGTTGCATTCATCTACTGTTCTCTCGACTATGTTGTTGAATACCGACTGCCGGGCATTTTCGGGTACGAGCCCCAGTTGCAGAGAAAGCAGGTTGGCCGTAACGGTGTTGTTTGAGTAGTACCCCTTTTCCGGTTCAAAAAATTTATTGTTATAGGCAGTTTTTATGTCTGATGCCGTTTTGGCAAACATAGCGGCGTCATCGGCATTGCCGATTACCTCGGCAAAGTTATGCATCAGGTTGAGTACATCAAAGAATATGGCCGTGCCCAACAGTTTACCATCAGTTTTGCGTGCTGGGTCTTGTGAATGGATAAGTTCGGGTGATTCCGGCGGCAGGCACCAGTCGCCATAGGTATCGTGGGTGATTATTCCATCTTGCATACGAGTCGCAATCATGTGGTTGACCCATCGTTTCATGCTGTCATAGCGCTGGCGTACTGAATAATCATCGCCAAATTGGCGGTACAATATGTCTGTAATATAAAAGTAGGACGCCGGCCAGGTCACGTTATCGTTATACATTGTCCAGAATCGGGGCGATACATCAGAGATAGATCCATTCTCCGACATCGAATCCTCAATGTCCTTAAGCCATTTACGGTATAACAGATTGTTACCAAATATGAAACTTTCGCCATATGCTCCTGTTGAACGGTCACCAAGCCATGCCATGCGTTCATCGCGTTGTGGACAGTCGGTAGGCATACCCCGGTAATTGCCCCTGATACCCCAGTATGCGTTACTGTGTAATTTGTTAAGAATCTCATTTGAGCAATTGAATGTGCCGATTGTAGGCATTTCATCATACACAACAAGACCTTCGATATCATTGATTCCCGGTTTACGTTCGATTCCGCTTATTTCCATGAAACGGAATCCGTGGTACACAAATTCAGGTTGCCATTCTATTTTACCATCAGCAGCCGGTATATATGTATCGGTTTGAAGGGCTGAGCGCAGATTGTCTATATAAAGTTCTTCGCCATTTTCCTTCAGCACCTCGGCAAAACGCATGACAACCGACTTTCCCTTTTTTACATTTAGTCTGACTCGCTGCAATCCCACCATGTTCTGCCCCATATCCACAATATATCGGTCATCTCCTGTTTTCTTCACCGATATAGGTTTTATTTTCTCCATAACTTTAAGCGATGGAGACATTTGCGGAACGAGTTTACCTTTAGGAGCATCCACGATATCAGTTTTCCCCCAACGGGGATCGGCATAACCGGGTTTACTCCAATTGCTGAGTTCAAGCGAAGCATCATACGTTTCTCCATCATATTCGTTGTTTGCTCGTATAGGGCCTTTAGCGGTGGCAGTCCATGAAGTGTCGGTAGGAATGATTTGTGATGATCCATCGGCATATTGTATTTCAATCTCGGCAATCAGTCTTGGCAATCCGAAACCTATTACATCTTCGGGAGGGTATTGGCCCACTCGCATTGATAAATAGCGACCGTTTCCGAGCGCTACCCCTATTGCATTATCGCCTTTGTTGATTAAATCAGTCACATCGTAGGCAAGATATGGTACTGTGACATCATACCAGGTAGGCAATGGTCCGAAAATATCATCGCCAACCCTTTTCCCGTTTATAAATGCATATGATGAACCGAGTCCTGAAATATACAAAGTAGCTTTTGACGGTTTTCTTGTGATGACAAAATCCTTTCGTAGATATCGCGCAGGGAGTGTGGTGCGGTGATTCTCTATTTTCAAGTCACTGCTGTCGTTTATGCCAATCCATTGAGCAATCCAGTTGCGCGCATCGGTTGTATCATGAGCAAAGGCCGATGTGACTGACATGGATATTGCCAACAGGATAAATATTGTTGTTCGTATCATAGCACACTATTATTTAGGCAGTTTAAACGCCTCTGAAATTTCTCGCATTTGGTCTTGGCTCATGCCTTGTGGCACAAAACCCATTGACATGGCGATTTGATATATCATAGCACTCTTAGTGAGAGTATCTACCATGTCAAAAGCCTCTTCAATATCGGGACCTACGGCAAATACGCCGTGTTTTTCCCACATTACCACATCATAATCCTCATCTATCGCTTTTATTGTGGCATTGGCAAGTTCTATTGACGATGGCAGCATATAAGGTACGATTCCGAGTCCGCGAGGGCAGAAAGCTTTTGTTTCCGGTATCATGCTCCATAGAATGTTTGTAAGTACATCTTTTTCCAGAAATTTAGGGTTATGGCTCATTGCCACGAGTTCGGTTGGATGTGTGTGGAGCGTTGCCTTGTAGTTTGAGCCTTTGCCTATCAAGTAATTGTGAACGCTTAGGTGGGACGGGAGTTCTGATGTCGGT